>JAUVAN010000022.1 GCA_030591725.1 Deltaproteobacteria bacterium | reverse complement strand
TAACTTTGCCGTGTTTCGAACAACCAGATCACGAGAGCCAGGAACAGATGAAAATCCATATCAAGGGTGGTCGGATCATCGACCCGTCGCGAGGAATGGATGAACCCGGCGACCTGTACATCCACGAGGGGAAATTCGTGGACCGTCACCCCGGGGAAGGATCCACGACCGTGGATGCCGACGGCCTGTGGGTGGTGCCCGGTCTCATCGACGCACACGTGCACTTGCGGGAGCCCGGTCAGGAGCACAAGGAAACCGTGAAGACCGGTCTCGCCGCCGCCGCCGCCGGTGGGTTCACCGCAGTGCTGCCGATGCCCAACACGATTCCAGCAAATGACAATGTAAATCTCACACGCTGGTTAGTCGATCGCGCCAGGGACCTCGGCGGAACCAAGATCTTTCCCGTGCCCGCGATCACCATGGGCAGAAAGGGAACAGATCTCGTCCCGATGGCCGATCTGATCGAGGCCGGCGCAGTGGCCTTCTCCGACGATGGTTCGGGGTTGGCGGACGACGCCGTCATGGAGCGCGCCCTCGCCACGGCTGCAAGTCTCGCAGTGCCCATCTCCCAGCATTCGGAGTTCCCCGATCTCAGCGCGGGAGGAGTTGTCCACGACGGTAAGGTGTCCCGATTTCTGGGCCTCCCGGGCTGGCCTGTCGAGGCCGAGGAACGCATGGTAGAGCGAGATATCGAGCTGGTAAAAAAAACCGGCGGAAGGCTTCATGTGAGTCATATCTCGACAATCGGCGCCATCGATCTCGTACGCCGTGCCAGGGCCTCCGGGTTGCCTGTGACTGCGGAGGTTACACCGCATCACCTGCACCTCACCGACGAACTGCTGCGGGACGGTTCGACCAACGCCAAGGTGAACCCTCCGCTGCGCCCGGCAAGGCACGTGGAGGCGTGCAGGGCGGCCCTCGCGGACGGGACCATCGACATCGTCGCCACGGATCACGCCCCGCACACGAAGAAGGACAAGGAAGGCGGATTTACTGGGGCGGCTTTCGGTATGATCGGCCTGGAGATCGCCGTGCCAGTGCTCCTTTTGCTGGTGAACAAGGGAATACTGACAGCTACGCGGATGATCTCCGCCATGAGCACGAGACCCGCCGAGATCTTCGGCCTTCCCGGCGGAACGCTCCGTCCGGGTGCTCCGGCGGATCTGACGCTCATCGACCCGGACTTGCCCCACGAGATTGATCCCTCCCGTTTCTCCACCAAGTGCGTGAACACTCCTTTTGCCGGGTGGAAAGTTTCGGGAAGAGCGGTTAGTATTTATATTGACGGGCATAGACATTGACCGTCTTCGTGATTACGTAATTCTGGGACGTATTGATAAATGGACATTGAAATGGTTAACTTTTACGGAAACGACAACTAAGTGTACGCGACCGAACTCAGGTTGGTCGGATTATAAAAGGAGCTATGTCATGAATATTTCCAGGCAAATCGTTTTGTTGTTGGCGTCTCTTGCGCTGGTATCGGGCGTCTTCGGATGTGAAGCCGTAGAGCACCTCGACGAGGGCAACAGCGATGCGGACACCGATACCGACACCGATACCGATACAGATACAGATACGGATACCGACTCGGACTCGGATTCGGATAGCGACTCCGATGCCGATGGCGATGGCGGTGACACCGTCTGCGACGAGCAGGATTTCGAGATCGACATTACTCCGGTGCGGCTGGTCTTCCTGCTGGACATCTCCGGATCCATGGGAACCACACCGCTCCAGCAGGCCAAGGACGCCATCAACAACATCCTGGGTATTTGGGCCGGCCAGCAGATCGAGTTCGGTTTCGATCACTACCCGATCTACAGTGACAGCTGTGGCATCAATACCGCCATCCCCATCGCTCCCGCGCCCGGCACGGAGACATCCATCACCACAATGCTCAATGGTTTGACCGCCACCGGCGCTACCCCGACGGAAGAGTCGATGATCAACTACCTCAGCTACGGATACGCGGCCAGTTTCCCGGAGTCGGGCGTTGAATCCTACCTGGTGCTAGTCACAGACGGCTCGCCCAACTGCTCCAGTGGAGACGCAGCATCGTTCTCCGCAACCACCGCCAACCTGCTCGCAAACCAGATCAAGACCTTCGCCGTAGGCTTCAACTACACCAGCACCTCTCTCAACGCGGTCGCCGCGGCGGGTGGCATGCCGGCTCCCTACAACGTACCGATCCAGGTTACCGACTCGACGACAATGCAGAATGCCTTCAACGACATCGCGCAGATCGTTCTCACGTGCATCTTCGATGTTCAGAGCCCGGACGCAACTGCGGATCCCGATAACGTGAACTTCTACTTCGACGGCGTGGTTCTCCCCATGAACGACGGCTGCGGTGGCTCCGGAGAGGGATGGCAGTGGGTTGACGCGGCGCACACCCAGGTAGAATTCTGTCCGGTATCCTGCGACGACATCAAGGACGGGGATCCCCCGGACATCTCGGCCGCGTGGGGTTGTCCCACAGAGATCTGGTAGCACTCCAGATACCCAGAACGCATGCACATCTCCCTGCCGAGTATGATCCGAAGAAAACGCGATGGAGGTAGGCTCGAATCGGAGGAGATCCGCGAGCTCATCGGCGCGTATACCGCCGCAAAGGTGCCGGACTACCAGATGGCGGCCATGCTCATGGCCGTGCTCTTCAGGGGTCTCGACGAGGAGGAACTCTCGGTCTGGACCGACGCCATGCTCCACTCCGGCAGGGTAATGAGCCACGCGGGCGTACCGGAAATCAAGGTGGACAAGCACTCCACCGGCGGAGTTGGAGACAAGATCTCCCTTTGCCTCGCACCCGCCGTCGCCGCCCTGGGAGTTCCGGTTCCCATGGTCTCCGGTCGCGGTCTGGGACACACCGGGGGAACCCTGGACAAGCTCGAGTCCATTCCGGGATTCGAGGTGAACCTCGCTGCTGACAGGGCCTGCCGAATGCTGGAGGAGTGTGGCCTCTTCCTCATCGGACAGACCGAGGATCTGGCGCCCGCCGATCGCAAGCTCTACGCCCTCCGGGACGTAACCGGTACGGTGGAATCGATCCCGCTCATCGCTTCATCGATCATGAGCAAGAAACTCGCCGAGGGAATAGACGCGCTGGTCCTCGACGTGAAGGTCGGCGACGGAGCTTTCATGCGGGATCTGAAACAGGCCCGGACGCTCGCGAAGACGCTCATCGGCATCGGCGAGGCGTCAGGCAAGAGCGTCGTGGCCCTTATCACCGACATGACGGCCCCGATCGGGCTAACGGTGGGCAATGCCCTCGAGGTGCGTGAGGCCATCGACGTCATGAGAGGGGGCGGCCCGCCGGACACCGTCGAGCTGACCAGGGAACTCGGCGCCCGGATGCTCCTCCTCGGAGCTGTAGTCGACGATCTCGACGCGGGCAAGGAAGCGATCGATCGAGTTCTGCGTGACGGAAGCGCCCTTGAGCTGTTCTCGCGGGTGATCGAGCTTCAGGGGGGCGATCCGGATGTTTGCGCGGATCCCGAAAAGCTTCCTGCGGCCAGCAATCGGGAAACCATCGTCGCTCGCAGGCAGGGTTATGTCGCCCGGATCAACCCCAGAGTTGTGGCCGCGGCCGCCCTCGAGGTCGGTGCGGGGCGCAAGGTCAAGGAGGACGACGTCGATCCGGCCACGGGGATCGAACTCGCGGTGCGACCCGGAGATCCGGTGACCGCGGGACAGCCCCTGGCGGTCTTGCATCACAACGACTCGGGCGACACAGAAGCGTTGAAGACTCTCGAAACGGCGTTCGAGATAACCGACGCGCCTCCAAAGCCGGCAAGTCTGATCAGGGATCGAATCTGACGGTTACCCGTCGGCGCCCATGGAAACGAGACCATCCTTGAAAACATCGGGCAGCCTGGCCAGACAGCGCTTCTCGTAGTCGAAAGCTGCGAACCCTATCTCCATGAGGGCGACGCTCTTGCCGTTCTTTGCGTGGCGTACGCGATAGGCCAGCCGAAAAGAGATGGGGCCCACCTCCATCGGGAGAATGGCGATCTCCAGGACGTCGTTGACGAAAGCCTCGCCCTGATAGGTCACGACCAGATCGGCGGCTACCAGCCCTGTTCGTCCGTCTCCGAGATCGATCTCCGTAACCCCCATCCCGTCGAACATCTCCACCCTGGCCTGATGGACCAGGCCGAGGATGCTATCGTATCCAAGGTGGGCTCCGTAGTTCAGATCCGAGACTCGCACCTTGAGATCGGTCGAGAACGGATAGCTTCTGTGTTCATCTATTTTTACCCTTGGCATGTTTCGAGAATAACCTCTTTGCGTCGACCGTGATAGACTGCAATCGATGCAAGCTCTGCTGGAAATTGTTCCCGCCTGGCAGTTCATCGCCTTCGCGGCCGTGTTCGGCGCCATGTGGGGTTCATTTGCCAACGTGGTCATCGTACGCTGGCCCCTGGAGATGTCCGTCGTGCGCCCTGCGTCGCACTGCATATCCTGCAAGACGCCCATTCGTTTCTATGACAACATCCCGGTTCTCTCGTACCTCCTCTTGAGAGGGAAATGCCGCCATTGCAAGGCCTCGTTCTCCCCCCGGTACATGGTTGTCGAGCTGGCCCTGGCCCTGCTCGCCGTGGGCGTGATGAGGCTCACGCTTCTCAACGATCCGCCATCCTTCCAGCAGGGAGCCGCCGAGTTCTTCATCTGGTTTTCCTTTGTGTGGGCGCTGGTCACCCTGGGGATGATCGATCTGGAGACATACCTCATCCCGGACGCCATTACCTATCCCGGCATCGTGGTGGGTATCGCCGCCAACGCCTTCGTCCTGGAGCTCGGTTGGATGGAGCCGTTCATTGCCGCCGTCGGAGGATTCGTGGTTATTCGGCTGCTGTTCATCGACGGCTACAAGCTCCTCACGGGAAATCCCGGGATGGGCGAGGGAGACGCCAAGCTCATGGCCATGTTCGGCGCCTTCTTCGGCATCAAGGGGGCCATGTTCGCGCTCTTCGCCGGCGCTTTCCAGGGATTGATCGTGGGGGTTGTCATGGTGGCGGTGCGCCGCAGGGGCGGCGGGGATTCGGAGCCCGTTTTCGCTGAAGACGATGGTGATCCCGATGATGACGGTGAGCACGAAACTACGCAGGATGCGCGGTTTCGGAAGGCCAAGATCCCCTTCGGGCCGTTCCTCGCCCTTGGAGCCATCGAGTACTTCTTCATGGGAAACGCTATTCTGGACGCCTACCTGGACGGAGTTGCCAGGTTGATCGGCTTTTAGGTCCTGGACTTGATTGAAAAGCCCTCGCGTTGAGCCGCCGTGATCAGACGTTCATCGAGACACACAAACTCCAACGAGGCAGGCTCTCGTCCGGAGGCGATGATGGCCGCAGCCAGCTGCTGAGAATCGGCGGCGCGCAACGGATGGGTCCTCAACAGACGCTCCGCAACAGTACGCATTTGGTTTGTGGGCTGGACCTCATGCCAGCTTTTGGCCAGCTCGCGCAGACGCTCCAATGCGCTTGAGGCGTCGTCCGTGCCGAGGTGGCCCTCGCGTTCCCTTCGCGCGATGGCGGAGGTGCACTCCACTCTCGTACCCCACCAGACAAGCATGACCGGGTCGCTCTCCAGAAGAGCGATGAGACGGTTGCGGTTCGCCTCGGCGACGAGCAGCGGAACTATTGCCGAGCTGTCCCAGAACTTCAACGGCCTTGTTGTCTTTCTTCCAGCAACGCCGCAAGCACGCTTTCACTGGATTTAGGAGGAACCGACTTCAAGATATCGATCGGAACGGGTCGCGATGCACGGAGGATCAAGCCGGCTTCTTCAAGTTTTGCCAATCGGTCATCCGGATTTTCCTCGTCCGCCACGCGTTCCAATCGCGCCACCGGCCTATTGCGATCCCAGACGACCACTACCTCTCCAGCGCGAACCTTTTTTATATAGGCGCTCAAGTGGTTGCGCAGCTCTGACAGGGCAACTTTTTCCATATGTACATAATAGCCATTTCAATATGTAATAGCAAGACATGTTCATTCATCATAGACGCCAGGCGATGATCATGACGGCGAAGGCGCCTCCGTAAAGACCGGGGATCAGGTAGAGCGGTGCGGCGCGCCAGCCGGATTTGCGCACATGAGCCGCGATCAGTTTGCGTACGACGAAGAGACTCAGGGCGATCGCCACGCCCATCAGCGCTATCGCCACGACGGTTATCGCCGGGTCGCGCCAGGCAGGCAGCGCGGTCAACGGTAAGGTTGCATCCAGGATACCGTGCGCGGTTTTGACACCCACCGGATCGGCCACCACGTATTCCCAATAGGGGATACGCGAGGTCGTTTTCAACAACGCCTTGACGACATGTGCGGCCGCCATGATCGGAATGAAGGCGATACCGAACCTGAGCAGATAATCGCCAGGTGGGAGGCGTCCGCCGGCCAGGCGAAACGCGACGAACGGCAGCAACCAGAAAATCGCGGGCAAGGCTGCGAACAAAATAATGGACTGCAAGATCCCTCGACTCCATGCGCCGCTCGCCCCCAGCGCCTGCTCCAGTTTTGTCGGCGTCCAGAGCAAGAGATCCTTCGTGACAGACCACTCAGTGAAGACCTCGTACACGACGAAGCCGGACACGACCAGGCAGAAGGCGGCCTGCGCGGCGGTCATGGGTTTCAGGTCCAGCAGGTCCCTGAACCAGCGGCGCGGGAACCAGCCCGGATTGGGTCGCGCATCGATTCCCGGGTTGTTTCGGTCGCAGGCCTTGAGACATTGGCCGCACACGAGACATTCCGTGTTATCTTCTATGTCGGCGGGTCTCAAAAAAACGCCGCAGCTGCGTCCCTGGAATTTGTAGGCCGTCTTGTCGGAAGTGCAGGAGCGGTCCACGCAATGCGAGCAAAGCGACTTGTCGCGCACCCCCCACCCCATCGGCGCGAGCCGGGCGTACAACCCCAACAGGTGCCCGATCGGGCAGACATGGGCGCAGAAGGTGTTGCGGGCGAAGAGCAGACCGACCGCCACGGCCGTGCCAAACAGGCCAATCATGTAGAGGGCCATGCGAAAAGGCACGCGATGGATCGCCAGGCTGTGGATGCCGACGAAGAGAATGAGAATATAGAAACCGGTTACTACCCAGCCGGAACGAAGGAAGGCCGGCGGCTTGCGTCTGAGTCCGATCTTCGAGGCCAGTGACGTAACCAGTTCGATCGGGCAGACCGTGCACCAGACTCGCCCCAGGAAGATCGCCGACAGGATGATCAGGGGCCACCAGTAGGACCAGACGATCAGGTTTGCTGCGTTGGTGTTGCGCAGCACCCTGGCGAAAGCCATGTCGCCGGTGTCGGCGGTCAGGCCCCCGGCGATCAGGAGGACGAGCGCGCCGAGCGTGAGCAGCTGGAACACCAGCGGAAACCAGGTCATGCGAAAAAGGCGGTTCATTGCAAAATGCTTCTTCCTTGCATGACAATTACTAATATCGTGAACGATAATTGCAATAACATGTAAGCTAATAATGAATTGATAATAAGGAGAACCTTATGCGGATTTTTACGGGTATTGTCTGTGTGTTGTTGCTGGTCGGACTGAGCGAGGCGGCACAGGCCAAGAAAAAGGAGAAGTCCGAGGCGAGAACCCAGTTTCAGATGGGCGTCGAGCTCTATGACGGGGGCAAGTACGACCAGGCGGCCATCGCGTTTGCCAGGGCATACGAACTCAAGCCAAGCTACAAGATCCTCTACAACATTGCCCAGACCGAGAACCAGATGGGGAACTACACCGCGGCCCTCGACGCATACCAGCGCTACATCGAGGACGGGGGCGACAAGATAGGTAAAAAGCGACTTCCGCAGATCGAGGCGGAGATCGAGCGCCTCAATACCCTTGTGGGAACGATAACCATCACGGGGGAAGAGGAGGGAGCCTCCGTCTTCATCGACAGTCGCGCGGAGGGCAACACCCCGCTGTCCGGGCCGATCCTCGTGGACATCGGCGAGCACGAGGTGCTGGTAAAACACAACGGAATCGAGGTTCACCGGCAGGTGGTCAAGGTGGCCGGCGGGGCCGACGTCGCGGTTCACTGGATCCCTCCCCCGGAGGTCAAGCCCTCGGTGACATCCGATGAGGAGAACAAGCGCGTGTGGACGTGGGTTTCCCTGGGAGTTGCCGGCGCCGCGGGGATAGCGGGAGGCGTTATCGGCGGAGTGGCCCTGTCCGGCAAGAACGACATTGTGGACAACCATTGTTTCGACGACAACCACTGTCTGGCAAGCCAGGCGGATGAGCGGGATCGCGTGAAGAACCTTAGTATTACGGCGGATGTGCTCTACGGTGTTGCCGGCGCCGCATTCGTCGCGGCGGTAATTCTGTTCTTCGTGGAGCCCAACATGGGAGACGAAGAGGAAGAGCCGATAGTGGCTGCTCCCATGATAACCAATGACTCCGCAGGGATTGCCATAACGGGGAGGTTCTAGAGATGAAAACTTATCAAACACTTGGTTTTATTGCATTGATCATGGCCTGGGGAACCGGATGTACAGCCCTGACCTCCATGGATGACCTCAAGTTCGATCTGGACGCCGCGCCGGACACAGATTCCGACGCCGATTCCGATGCCGACTCCGACTCCGACTCCGATTCCGACTCGGATACAGACACCTGCTCCAGCAATGCGTACCAGCAGTGTCACGACGGCGACGTCTACTGGTACGATTCGTGCGACGAGCTGGAGACACTCGTGGAGGATTGTTTGGATCACTTCATCTGCGAGGCGACTTCAGACACCACCGCGGAATGCGTCTGTGCCGACAACTGGGCGGGCGACGATTGCGATGAGTGTGTCGGCAATTGGGATCTCTCCACCGACTGCGGGGAGTGTCTCCCCGGCTGGGAGAACCCGAACGACGACAATTGCAGTACCTGTGTGCGTTATGTGGACGGCGTTGCCACATCGGGTGGTGACGGCCTCAGCTGGGGGACCTCCTTCAACACCATCCAGGCAGCCATCTTCAACGCGGAGCAGGCGACCGAGGCGACCGGCGGGCCGGACTCATGCGAGGCATGGGTCAAGGCCGGCACCTACAACCCCACCGAGGGCAGCGGGGATGACACAACGTTCCTGATGATCTCCAATATTTACGTCTACGGCGGTTTCTCGGACTCGAACGAGACCTGGGACACTCGTGACTACGACACAAACGTGACCATCATGAACGGCGCAGGGGTCTTCCACGTCGTCACCTGCGCCAACGACTCCACCCTCGACGGCTTCACCATCACCGGTGGTGACGCCTGGAGCAGCGGCACGGGTGATGATCTGGAAGGCGCGGGATTCAGGTGCGACGACGCCGTGTTCACGCTGCGAAACAGCCGGATCCTGAACAACCTTGCACACGGAGACGGCGCCGGGGCCCTTGTCACCGGGGCATCCGCCGACGTGACCTTCGAGAACTGCGTCTTTGACGGCAACAACGCCCACAGTAGCGGGGGCGGACTCCGGGTCGACAACGGCGCCTCGGCGAGTGTCGTCGACTGCACGTTCCAGGACAACGAGAACAACTCCAGCCTGGGTATGGGCAGTGGCGCGGGTATCGGGGTTTCCGGGAGCGCCAGCCTTACGGTCAACAACAGCACCTTCCTCTCCAACCACTCGGTCGACCGGGGCGCCGCCATCGCCGGCGGAAGCAGTACCATTGAGGTTTACGACTCCCATTTCGAGGGCAACCACCTGGGCTTCGGCGGCGGCAGCAACTACGGTGGGGCCATCAGTTTGAGCGGCGGAACCCTGTTGGTGGAGAGATCCTCCTTTCTGAGCAACTACTGCGAGAACTACGGGAGGGGTGGAGCGATCTCCCTGGCTTCATCCTCGACGGGCACCCTGGTCAACTCCACCTTCATGGACAACTACCTGGATTGCGACAGCGATTCCTTCGGCGGCGCGCTCTATGTGACGGGCTCCACTGCAAACGTGATGAATTGCACCTTCTACGACAACTGGCATGACAGCTACGACGAGTATGGCGGGGCCATTCACTTCAATTCGACCGCCACGGGCTCGATCACCAACTGTATCATCTGGGGCAACGATCCGGACGGGGTCGATGGGCAATCATTCACATACAGCGACGTGCAGGGCGGTCCCTGGAACCCGGCCGATCACAACCTGTCGGAGAATCCGGTCTTCATCGGCGGTGACCCATACGACCTCAGCATCGACACGGCCTCACCCTGTGTGGACCAGGGCACCTCTCTGGGCGCCCCCTCGACCGACATGGATGGAAACCCCCGTCCAATAGGCACCGGCGTGGATATGGGCGCATTTGAGGTGATCTGAAGGATCTACAAGAAGGGTGACGGACATCACGCCTCCTGTTGCTAGCCCGCGATCTTCCTGCTACTTTCCGTTGTCCATTTGTAAATAATAACAATAGGGGGACAGCACCCTCGAGTTTTGGACCGATGCCCACGACAACAGCGCAAATCAGAACCGCTTTTCTGGAATTCTTCGAGAAACACGATCACAAGATCCTCCCGTCCGGGCCTCTGGTCCCGCGGTCGGACCCGACGCTCATGTTCGCCAACGCCGGCATGGTGCAGTTCAAGAACGTGTTCACGGGCCAGGGCAAGAGGCCCGCCCACCGTGCGGCCACGGTTCAAAAGTGTATCCGCATCAGCGGCAAGCACAACGATCTCGAAAACGTTGGCAACACCAGTCGTCACCACACTTTCTTCGAGATGCTGGGCAACTTCTCCTTTGGCGATTACTTCAAGGAGGAGGCCTGCCGGTTCGGCTGGGATTTTCTGACCAAGACTCTGGCCATGGATCCGCAAAGGTTATGGGTCTCGGTCTTCGAGGGCGACGCGAGCGCCCCCTCTGACGATGACGCTGTAAAAATCTGGCGCGACAAGATCGGCGTCGCCAGTGAACGGATCCTGTATGGCTCCGCAAAGGACAACTTCTGGGCCATGGGAGACACGGGTCCCTGCGGACCCTGTTCGGAAATAATGTACGACCGGGGCGAGGAATTCGGCGAGGCCGGTCTCGAGAACGGGGAGCGATTCTTCGAGCTGTGGAACCTGGTCTTCATGCAATATATGGTGACCGAACCCGGCGCATCAATGGTGCCGCTGCCGGCGCCCAGCATCGACACCGGCGCGGGTCTGGAGCGTATAGCATCTGTCATGCAGGGAGTTGACTCCAACTACGACATCGACATTTTTGCTCCCCTGGTGGCCACCGCAGCGCGGATCTCCGGCAAAGAGTATGGAAAAAAAGAGCGTGACGATGTCTCCATGCGAGTCGTCGCCGACCACGCCAGGATGGCCGCGCACCTCATCTCCGAGGGTGTCTTCCCTGAAAAAACCGCGCGGGAATACGTGCTTCGGAGGGTGATGCGCAGGGCTATCCGGCATGGGCATCGTCTGGGAATAGAGGATCTCTTCTTCCACGAGGTGGTCCACGGGGTCGTGGAGCAGATGGGCGATGCCTATCCAGAGCTGGTACAGCACAGCGACCTGATCGACCGCGTATGTCGTCAGGAGGAGGAGCGTTTTCGCGCCACCCTGAGCCGCGGCCTCGACCTGTTACGCGATTATACCGACTGGGATGAGGGGGACGGCGGCAAGAAGGTGCTCCCCGGCGAGGTCGCGTTCGACCTCTCGGCGACCTACGGATTTCCACTGGATCTGCTGGAGGTCATCGGCGAGGAGGACGGTTTCATCGTGGACGAGGCCGGCTTCGAGGAGGCGCAGAAGATTCACAGGGCCATCTCCGGGGCCGGAAAGATAGGTGAGAAGGCCGTCTCATCGGTTTACGCGGAGCTCCATAAGTCTCTCGACGAGACTGTATTCCTCGGCTACACAACCCACGAAACCGATACACAGATTCTGGCGATCGTACTCGACGGTGAGACTGTCGAGCAGGCGAAGAGTGGCGACGAGGTGGAGATTGTGATTGCCAGGACGCCTTTCTACAGTGAGTCGGGCGGTCAGGTCGGAGACGCGGGAGCCATTAATTGCGACGGCGGCTCCATGGATGTTGCCGATACACAGGAGCCCATACCGGGCCTCGTTTTGCACATGGGATCGGTGGTCACCGGACGTATTCGAGCCGGGGACAAGGTAAAGGCATCTGTCGACTCGAATCGTCGCCTGGCAATAAGCCGCCATCATACGGCCACCCATCTTCTGCATTCCGCCCTTCGTGAGTTGCTCGGCTCGCACGCAACTCAAAAAGGCTCGCGAGTGGCGCACAACGGTTTGCGATTCGACTTCACCCACTTTGAGCCGCTCACACCCGATCAGATCCTGGATCTCGAGCGCACGGTCTCGGAAAGGATCATCGGAAATTATCCGGTCAACGTGGAGGAGACGACATACGAGGTCGCGCGGGCGAACGGCGTGATGGCAATTTTCGAGGAGAACTACGGCGACGTGGTGCGGCTGGTCGAGGTGGGCCCACAGAGCGCAGAGCTCTGCGGCGGGATCCACGTGGACCGAAGCGGTGACATCGGACCGTTCTTCATTCTTTCTGAATCGGGAATAGCCGCCGGGGTCAGGCGAATAGAAGCTGTTGCAGGCAAGCCGGCCCTCGAGTGGGTGGCCCGTCAACGGGAGATCATGAAAAGCGCGGCCTTTGCGCTCAAGGGAAAACCCGAGGATCTGGTCGACAAGGTGAGCAAGCTCGTGGTCCGGGAGAAGGATCTGGCGAGGGAGGTAGAGAGACTGCAACGCGAGCTGGCTACCGGCGATTCTACCGACATCATGAGCAGCGTCAGGGACGTGAGCGGCGTGAAGGTTCTCGGGACACGCTTGAATGTGGGCGATCCCGCAACCATGCGCGAACTCGCCGATGAGCTGAAACAGAAAATTGGGACCGGGGTTGTGTGCCTCACCGGAGATAATAACGGCAAGGCCTCCATCGTGGTCGCGGTTACCGGGGACTTGACGAAAAGGCTGAACGCAGGTCAGCTGATTCGTACGGTATCGGCAATCGTAGGTGGTCGCGGGGGAGGTCGCCCGGATCTGGCACAGGCGGGGGGGCCCGACGTGGAAAAGCTGGGCGAAGCCGCAGACGCAATATTCGACGCCGTATCGCAAGCGCTGAAATAGGAAGACGGAAGGTCAGAGGTAGAGGAACGCATGTCAAAACCGGCATCAATCAGAGCAAAGTTGAAGTTTCCCAGCGTGGATGTGTTCATCGACCGGTATTCACCAAACATCTCCAAGGCGGGAATCTTCGTCAAGACACCCAAACCGAAACCCGTGGGAACCCAAGTTCGCTTCGAGTTTCAGATAGCGGACGGAACGGTTGTGATGCGCGGGGCGGGCGAGGTATCCTGGATCCGTGGGAGCTCCGACGACGGCAAACCCACCGGAATGGGGATCAAATTCGACAAGCTCGACAGCAATAGCCGAGAAATCCTCGGGAGGATTCTGGAGAACAAGAAGAACCTCCCTTCGGAAGAATCCAGATCCAAGTATTCCGACGCGCCGCCGCCTCCCCCCGCCGAGATGGAAGCGGACGAGATACAACCCGATGAGGTCCCCGCCGAGGTCGAGGTAGCACCGCAGGTCGCCCCGGAGCCTGAAAAGAAAGAGGCCGGACCCGCGAAGCGTTCCAAGAGGAGAAGAAAACTCAAATCGACCGGTCTGGACATGGGCGCCATCGATAACTTGTTGGCGGATATCTCGTCTGACTCCGCTCCAAAGAAACGTCGCCGCCGAAAGTCGAGAAAGGAGGCGCCCGCGAAGGAAACGGCGCCGATCGAGGAGGCTGCACCGGAACCCGTCGACGAGGAGATCCCTGCCGAAGTCGAGGAGCCGCTGGTCGAGGAGCCGCAGGTCGAGGAGCCCGAAGTCGAGGAGCCCGAAGTCGAGGAGCCCGAAGTCGAGGAGCCCGAAGTCGAGGAGCCCGAAGTCGAGGAGCCCGCCGCTGATGTGCAGGATCCTGAGCCCAAAGAGGAAGACGGTGTAGAGCTGGACGAAGAGGAGGAGGCCGTGCTGGCTTCCCTGGGATCGTTCGCTCCGCAGCTTGACGACATTGAAACACCTGAGAAATCAGAAGATGAGTCCGAGATTTCCCAGCAGGGCTCAATTGAACAGTTGATCGACGATGAGGTCCAATCCGACGGTCTGACGGATGCCCTCGAACCCGAGGAGGAGAAGCCGGGCTTCACCTTCAGCGAGCCTCCCTCGGAGCTGTCCTCCCAATCCGAATCGGTCTCGTTCCTCAACGGGGAAAAAGTGGACGAGGATTCCGAGGAAACCCTGGAGATCGGCGAGGAGACGCTTCTGGACGACGACCTCATACTGGGTGCCGACGAATACGATGACAGCATTTCTCTGGAGACGCTGGACGAGACTGATACCGGTCTGATCGGCGATCCGCTCGATTCGCTGATAGACGAGATCACCATGGACAGCGCTCCGCCTACACCGGGCAAACCTCTCCTTGCCGGAGAGTCGGTGGACGACGCGCTGGATGACTTGTTCACGGGCGACGAATTGAAACCTGACGACGAGCAGGTCAGGATATCCGTTTTGCCATCCTTCAATGCTCCGGATGAGCTCCCTGCGGACGCCATACCCGACGGTCTGGTAAGAAAACGGCCGGCGGCAAAACCGCCCGAGACGCTACCGGAAGACGCTATTCCGGCCGGACTGGTGAGACCGAAGCCCGTTCACCGTCAGCCGGTCAAGGACATTTACGCTGCGGAAGGCAGGGATCCGACCGGTGCGAGCGTACCCGTCCCGGAGTCGATCATTCCCGATATTTCCGACGATGAAAAAAAGAAGAAGGGTTTTTTCAAGAAACTCTTCACCAAGTAACTAGATTCGTCTGAAGCGAAGGCCCCGTTCCATTCCGAGCACAAGTGACCCCCCGCCCATCTCCAGGAGTTCACGCGCAGCAGGCGCGAAGGTCGAAAGCGCGCCGGGATCCGAGAGGAAAGCATCGAGCGTGAGGTAGTAACCGCTGCGGCGTGCCACGATGTAGGCGTCGCGGACTTCTGGATCCAGGTCCAGGAAGCGCCTGCACAACCCCTCCAGGCGTTCCGAGTCATCGGAGAGATGTCCCTCGAGATCCATTAGAAGATTGCGGTCGTGATCTGAAACGAGCCTGCCGCTCGCTCCTTTCAATCCCAAAACCATCTCCAGTATCTCCTGCACCATCTCGTGCTCCTCGAGCATTTCGAACTCACCTCGGGCGCGCATTTCCTCGAGAGGCGATCCTTTATCAACCCAGAGAGTGCGGAGCCTCACGTGATGAGGATCGATTGCCCGCAGGACCGCCGCCGTATCCCGGGCGTGCTCCGAAGTCAGGGCCTTTCCTCCCAGCCCCGGCATGACGTAGCAGCACACCTCGAAGCCGGCGTCGATTGCCCTCTTGCAACCGATTATGTGATGCTCGCCCCGACATCCCTTTTTGATCATTTCGAGAACGGCGTCGCTCCCGCTCTCCACCCCCACGTGAATACGCGTCAGCCCGGCGGCGCGTAGCATCGCCAATTGCTCGGGTGAACGGGCTGCAAGAGTTCTGGACCGGGCGTAGGTCGTCACCCTGTTTACCGTGGGAAAACGCTCCTTCAGTCGCTCCAGGATGGGCACGAGTACCCCGGGGGGGCGCACCAGCGAGTCCGCGTCCTGCAAGAAGACATTTTGCCCTCCTCTGCTCATCCACAGGGCAACCCGTCGCTCCTCCTCGGTGGACACGGGATCGTTGATCAGATCCAGGACCGCCCGGGTGGTGACCTCCCCGTCTGTTCCCTTGCTCGATGCGCGCTCTCTGACCGACTGCGCCGCCTGAGCCAGGAGGTCTATCTCGGCCAGCAGGTCCTCGGTGGGTCGCTTGGAGAAGCGCGTGCGTTTGTATACCGCGCAAAAGGCGCACTTGTTCCACGGGCAGTTTCGAGACACCCGCAACAGGAGGCTCGTCGCCTCGCTCGGAGGACGAATGGGCCCCAGCTCGCATCCGTCAAGATTGGTGGCGATCTTCATGGGGGAAACTTAGCACAACTCGATGACGTTACGAGCCCGCAAATATGTTAAAATGCCCCCACGTTTGTACCGAAAGGGTTGGGGCATGAGGTACTTGCTTTCGATGACGCTTGCGACCGCGCTGATTTACGTCGGCTGCGCCGGCAATCCGCCGCCGCTTTATCAGGACGCGGGTTCCGACGGTGACCCCGGTGGTGACACGGACACCGACACGGACACGGGCAACGGAGAGCAGGTGGAGGAGGGGGAGTCCTGCGAGATCATGTTGTGGAGCTATGTCATCATGGCCGGTGAATGTCAGCCCACGGGAGAGGAGTGTCCGGGAGGCACCTTCCCGATGTCACCGCAGGGCAACTGTGTTGACGGTCTCGACTGCTGTATTCAGGACGACCAGTGCGAATCACAGGCCTTCAGCATCGCCTCCTGCCAGCCCGATCCGTGCACCCTCGGCTATGCGGTAGGTTGTCCGGATCATGGTTGGTGCTGCCTGTTCGGCAAGGAGCAGTAGAAACTGCGGCGTTGCTCATCTGCAGTGAGCTGGGGCTGAACGTCACTTTTCGTTTCATTCCAGTTAAATTCCGGGGGAGGAGCGAAGGAACCACCGGCTTCCTGCGCAATGGAAGCAGAACACAGTAGAGATGCCGAGGCAAAAACGGCTATCAGCAGTGATTTCTTCATGGCGTTCACCCCCAAAAAACTTTGCGGTAACTTCATGAAGAAGCTGTGCAGCAACTATGCCAGCCTCGCATCTGTCAGATTCTTCAAGCGATCAACAAGCTGCGGACCTTGAAATTGGCGGCTGTGCGCTTGATGCGCGCTGCATGAACGAGCAATTGGCCACCCACAGTGTGAACAGGATTCACATCTTTTGTAGCGCAGCTAAGTGCCTGCTGAGATAGGCTCTAAGGGCAATTTGTCGGCACCGGCGTGCATGA
The DNA here is from genome assembly GCA_030591725.1 of Deltaproteobacteria bacterium. Classification (GTDB taxonomy): domain Bacteria; phylum Myxococcota_A; class Polyangia; order JAAYKL01; family JAAYKL01; genus JAUVAN01. Next base: position 3,570 of record JAUVAN010000022.1, on the reverse strand, counting down.
GTCGTCCAGGTTATCGTGGACGTTTATCGGAGAGGGAGATGTGGTTATCTGGTCCAGAAGGTCGCACACCTCGCAGTCGGGTATGGCGATGTTCCCGTAAATGTCAATGTACTCACCCACCGTCGTGAGTGCGCTGAGGCCTTCAATATTGGCGAGGGAGTTGTTGCCGGTTATTGACAGGTACCCGGAGTACTCGCCCATGCCCACCGCGGTGAGGGCGCTGAGACCGTCCAGGTCGGTGAGGGAGTTGTTATTGTCGATTATCAACCCACCATCGGACCACGCCACCGAGGTGAGTGCGCCGAGGCCGTCAATGTTGGCGAGGGCAGGGTTGCCAATTAATTCCAGGTCATGGTCCACCCCGGTGAGTGCGCCGAGCCCGTCCAGGTTGGTGAGGGCGTTGTTGCAATAAAACGCCAGGTCTCCGTTCACCTCGGTGAGGGCGCTGAGCCCGTTCAGGTCGTTGAGGGCTGAGTTATAGGAGATGAGCAACCCACGCGTCGAGGTGAGTGCGCTCAGGCCGTCCAGTTTCGTCAAGGCGTCGTTGCGGCTGATGAACAACCCCCGCACCTCGGTGAGGGCGCTGAGCCCATTCATGTTCGTCAGGGCGGCGTTGTCGTAGATGGCCAACATTATCCCACCCACATAGGTCAGGGCGCTGAGCCCGCCCATGTCGGTGAGAGCGTCGTTGAATTCGATCGTCAAGTTTTCGCCCACCGTAATCAGGGCGCTGAGTCCGTCCAGGTTGGTGAGGGCGGCGTTGCCATCGATCCACAAGTCTCCGCCCACCGCGGTAAGGCAAATCAACGCGTTCAGGTCGGCGCACGAAGGGCACTTGATAGTAAGATCTCCCGTGATGGCCGCGTATCCCGCGAGGGTTGCAACGTCCGCCTGTGTGGTGATCTCGAAATTGCCGCTGTACGCAACTTGAGTGCATTCAACCGGACCGGTATCGGTGCCTGTATCGGTGTCCGTATCTGTATCCGTATCGGTGGTTCCACCGTCACTGTTCGAAGAGCCGTCCGAGCACCCGGCGGCGACGATGGTCAGCGCCATACCCAGTAGAAGATTTTTGACATCAATCATCTTGGCCAACCTCCATCTGTTGGGATGATCATATCACTTTTTGGTCCTGCTTCGCTCGAAAGCGAGCTTCGCAGGATGATCGAGGACAAATTCGAAGGACGTTTCTAGTCGTCTTCCTCGTCGGACTTGTAGGCGGCGATGACTTTTTGAGCCTGGTCGAAGGGTACCTCATCGTAGTGGGAGAAGCCCACGGTGAAGGTGCCGCGACCTCCGGTCATGGAGTCGAGATCCGGGGCGTACTGAAGCAGCTCGGCCATGGGAGCCTGGGCGCGAATGACCTGGTTCTTGCCCCTCGCCTCCATGCCCATGACCTTTCCGCGTCGCTGACTGATGTCGCCCATCACGTCCCCCATGGCCTCGTCCGGACAGGTGACCTCCAGGTTCCAGACGGGCTCCAGGAGGTACGCATCGGCCTTCCCCACGGCCAGTTTGAATCCCTTGGACCCCGCCATCTGGAAAGCGCCGTCGGAGGAATCAACGTCGTGGTACTTGCCGTCAAAGAGCGTCACGCGCACATCCACCAGATTGTATCCTGCGATGACGCCCTGTCCCATGCGCCCCACGACGCCCTTCTCTACGGATGAGATCCACTGCCTGGGGATGGACCCGCCCACGATCTTGTTGACGAACTCGAAACCGCCTCCATGGGGAAGCGGCTCCACGTTGATGTAGCAAACACCGAACTGTCCGCGTCCTCCGGTCTGTTTCTTGTGTTTGCCCTCCACGTTCTCCACCTTCTTGCGAATGGTTTCGCGATAGGGGATTCGGGGGATGGAGAGCTCCACCTCCACGTCGAACTTTCGCTTCATCTTGTCGATGGTGGTGTCGATATGCACCTGTCCCATGCCCGCGATCTGGGTTTCCTTGACCTCCGGGTCGCGGATGATCTTGATGGTGGGATCTTCCTCTGCAACTCGGTTCAGGGCCTGGCCCACCTTGTCCTCTTCGTTCTTATCCTTGGCCCTCACCGCGTAGGTGATGATCGGATTCATCTCGGGCAAGGTCGGGAAGATTACCTTCTGTTTGTCTGTGCAGATGGTGTCGCCCAGGACGGTGTTCTTGAGCTTGGCGATGGCGACAATATCCCCGGGTCCCGCGCTCGGAACACTCTCCTGTTTCTTTCCGACCGGGATGAGGATCTGCCCGAAGCGCTCCTTCTCGTCCCTGGTCGCGTTATAGAATCCCGAGTCGGCTTCGAGGGTGCCGGACCAGATCCTGGCGATGGTCAGGCTGCCGGTGAACTTGTCCTGTACTGTCTTGAACACCGTTGCCGCGAACGGCGCGTCGGATTTCGGTTCGCATGCGACATCTTCGTCTTCCCACGTTCCGGTGCGCGCCGCGCGGTCAGACGGCGCCGGAAAGCGATCGCAGATGAGGTCGAGCAGCGGCTGAATCCCCACGTTCTTTATGGCGGAAACCGCCACGGCGGGCACCAGGGTGCCGTTCAGCATTGCGATTGGAAGCGCGCCGTCGATCTCCTTCTCGCTCAGCTCCATGGTATCAAGGTACTTCTCCATCAGGACGTCGTTGCTCTCCGCGATCACCTCAATGAGCGTCTCGCGGGCCGCCTCGGCCTCGTCGACCATATCCGCGGGGATGTCTGCCTCCTCGATTCCCTTGCTTCCGTCCCCGGGGAATATGTAGGCCTTCTGCCGCAGGACATTCACCACACCCTTGAACGAATCCTCGACACCGATGGGAATAATGAAGGGGGCGATCCGCTTGGAAAGCAGCTCCCTCGCCATGTCAAGGGTCTCCTTGAAATTGGCGCGCTCGCGGTCCATCTTGTTGATGACGACGAGTCGGGGTATCTCGAATTCCTCGGCCAGGGCGTACATCTTCTCGGTCATCACCTGGACGCCGTCCACCGCCGAGATCACAATTGCCGCAGTGTCGCTTGCCGCCAGAGCGTTGCGGGCATCGACGAAGAAATTGTTATCGCCGGGCGTGTCGTTGAGCTGGATCTTCTTCTTCTTCCACTCGCCGGCAGAGAACGCGGTAGTGATGGAACTCTGCCTCTTGATCTCCTCGGGCTCGAAATCGAAGTTGGAGGTTTCGTCCAGTACCGCTCCGAGCCGGGTGGTCGCACCCGTGTCAAACAGGATCGCCTCTCCAAGGGAGGTTTTTCCGCTGCCCCCATGACCGATCAGGCACACGTTGCGAATATTCTTCTCTTCGTACTTTTTCATCTGGTCCTCCGACCTTTTCGTTCGCACTAATGTCGATAAACAGGACCAGCCTATTTAGATCACGTGCGATCGTACGTCAATCCAGCAAGAGAGGGGTCAATACCCATCACATATCACTTGTCATTACACAAAATGGACCAATGAATGGCTGGAACAGGGCAAGTGATATGTGATGGGTATTGACCCCTATTGTGGGTCTGGATCCCTATCAGAGATCGAACGAGTTGCTGATTCTTTAAAGATAATTTGAAAAAGAGAGCGTTTCTGCCTGAGATTGTAGTTGTGAAGCCTCAAC
>JAUVAN010000325.1 GCA_030591725.1 Deltaproteobacteria bacterium | reverse complement strand
TCATCTCATCCATTGCGTTTACCTGCTGCATGAGCTGGAGCGGGCCCTGGGTGGGGTGAACGACGTACTGAACGATTTCCAGCTCTTTTTGTCTGGAACCCTGCTTCCACTCCACAACGACAGTCACCCGGCGAATAGCCTGCTCGAGCAGGCCAGTGATGATGGGAAGGAACGGGCCGATCATCCCCATTCCCATGTCCCCGAGATCGTCCCCGGTGGAATCGCCCATCATGCCGCCCATCATGCCGCCGGACATGTCGTCGAGTACGCCCCCGTCACCGTCGCCGGTCATCATCTGGGAGATGTCCGGCATCTCGATGGTCTTGATCTCCCATCGGCATGTGTACTCCGCCTGGCTCTTCTCCCCGTCGAGCAGCTCACAGCAATCTCCGGATTCGTTGACGTCGCCCTCCTCGAAGCCGTCGTTCATCAGGAACTCGAGCTCGATCTCGCTCATCCTGCACCTGGCCAGCTGGGTTGCCTGGGTGACGTTGCGGGAAAACGGAACTGTTGCCACCGCCGCGAACTGCGCTCCAAAGATAGAGACGATCGACACTGACAGAATCAGCATGGCGACCATCACCTCGATGATGGTGAACCCCCCAGAGTGCATGATATTCGTTGAGGTGCGTCGGGTCATTCGTCGGCCTCCTGCAGGTCGTCCAGCTCCTCCTCGGGTTCGAACTCGAAGTTGTGGATCACGGCGCGGCCGTTGAGGGGGTGGATCTCTACCGAGAAGACCATCGGCTCGTCCTCGTCATTGTCCGAGAGCTGGATGATGGTGTGTTCTGTAATTCCGCCGGGAAAAAAGTAGACGTATGCTCTGCCGTCCTCCCGGGGGGAAGGTTCGTGAGGGGTGTGGACCCGCTGGAAGACGATATCGCCCGCCAACTCTCTGGGTTTGCCGCGCTTTCCCTCGAGGGCTTCGAACTTGGGTCCACGGTATCCGCTGGGGTTCCCTCGGGACAGGCTGCCCTCACCCATGTCCTGCATGGAAGCGAGGAAGGGATCCGTCAATTGACCCATCCCCACCCCGGACATCATGTCGCCCATGGGATCCAGTGAGTCACCCGAGCCGAGTCCCATGCCGAAGATTCCACCGCCCGTGGAGTCCATGCCCTGGCCGACGGTGGCGGGTGGGGTTTTTGCAGATTCCTCGCCGTCCTCGGCGTCGGGTTCGTTGGGGTCATCGACCCCTTCACGTTGAAGGCCCGTTCCGGTCTCGTCCTCCCTGTTGAGCACCACGCGCCCGTCGGTTTCCTGCAACTGGATGGTTCGCTTGTCGAAATCCAGGACGATTCGGACTGTCAGGCCCTGTGTCACAGCGCGGGAGTATGCATAGCGTGACGCGGCGACGAGGGTCCACGTCGATGACCGCAGATCCGTGCGAGAGGTGTTGCTCATGGCGAGCGCCACCGCAGTCATCGCAAACGCGATGATGAGGATCACGACCATTATCTCGATCAGCGTGAATCCGTGTTGTGGCTCGCCTTTCCTCATGATCTTCTACTCTTCGTCCTCGCCTTTCTCGCAGCGAATGGGCTTGCCGCCTTCTCCGTCGGGGCCGGGGGAGTAGACGTCAGGATCGTTGCCTTCGCACTCGATGGTGAAGTCCTGGCCCCAGGGATCCTGGACGCGCTTCTTGGAGTCGAGGTACCCGTCCATCAGGTCATCGATGCCCGGGCACTGCCGGGGGTGGTCCGCCATGTAAAGTTGCACCGCCGAACGCATGGTGCACGCGCCCATTCGCGCGTCCTTTATCCTCGATTTTTCGAGTTGCTTCATGACGGCCAGGGAGACGCCCGTCGCGATCGAGGCCATGATCAAAATGACGATCATGATTTCGATGAGGGTCATACCTCTCTGGGCTACCGAACCCGCTGTGCGTCGTAGAAATTTGTCGTTCCGCCGTTGCATGTGTCTTCCTCCTGTCTTGCAGCCAAATTCAAAGGCTTGATATGTTGTCATCTCCAGTTGTCTCACCATCCGGGCCTCCGGAAACCACATCCACGCCGCCCGGATCGAGGCGCGCGGGGCAGGTCAGTTGGTATGATCTCCCCCATGGATCTTTTGTCATGTTCATATACGAAGCTCCCTCGGGCGGATCCGTCAGCTCTTCGACACCGGTGGGGCACCGGCCGAAATCGGCCCGAAAGAGACGCGTCGCGTGACTGATCCGCGAGATGTCGACCAGCGCCTGTCTTATTCGCGTTTTCTCGTCCACAGACCCCAGAGACCAGCTCACGCATCCCGCGACCGCAAGGGCGATAACGATCCAGCGAATCCGGCGGCCGACGTCCCCCCGGGGCTGTCGTCGCCTCTTTTCACCCAGAACTATGGAGCCTCGATCACTCATTGAATAAACTCGTTCATCTGTATCAGCGGAATGAGAATCGCCGCAGCGATTCCGCCGGCGCCCACGCCCATGAGCACGATCATCAGCGGTTCGAGAAGCGATGTCAGGGTTGCGACCTTGGTATCGACCTGAGCGTCGTACGCATCGGCCACGTTTTCGAGCATGCTCTCCAGCTGGCCGGACCGTTCGCCCACGGCGATCATGTGTGTGACGATGGGCGGGAACCGACCGGAGGCCTTGAGTGGCCCGGCGATGCTCTCGCCTTCGCTGATCGAGGAGCTCGCCTCCACGATTACCTGCTCGAGCACGGAGTTGCCGAGCACGCCCTTGGTGATGTCCATGGCGGTGAGCAGCGGTACCCCCGACGAGAGCAGCGTGGCCAGTGTTTTGGCGAACCTGGATATGGCGACCATCATGGCCAGACCTCCGAATAGCGGGACCCACAGGACGAAACCGTCCCACTTGTACCGGCCCTTCTCGGTCTTCTTCCACTTCCTGAACGAAATGACGGCAAGGATGAAGACCACCAGAACCAACCACCAGAAGTCGCGCATGAAATCGCTCATCCAGATCAGCGCCTTCGTGTAAATCGGTAGCTCGCGGCCGAAGTTTTCGAATATGGAGGTCACCTTGGGTACGACGACCATCATCATGATGGTAATGATGCCGAGCCCCATGACGGCCATCACGGCGGGGTAGGCCATGGCCGAGAACACCTTGGAACGGAGCCTGTTCTGAGCCTCAATGAAGTCCGAGAGCCGGCCGAGGACCTGCTCCAGCGTGCCCGATTGTTCACCCGCGTTCACCATGTTGCAAAAAAGATTGTCAAAGTACTTGGGGTGCCTTCCGAATGCGTCGGACAGGCTCATCCCCTGGTTCACCTGATCGCGCACGTCAATCAGGGCTGTCTTGAGATCCGCTTTTTCGCTCTGATCGATCACTGCGGTCAGAGATTCCACCAGAGAGATCCCCGCGCGGGAAAGGGTGGCGAGCTGTCGCGTGGCCATGGCGATGTCGAACTTCTTGACCCGCCCGAACAGCATCTTCTTGAAGTCGACCTCTTTGCGTTCCCCCTTTTGCCCCTTCTCGACGATCTTGACGATCATGATCCCTTCGCGCTTGAGGATCGCGCGCAGCATCTTCTCGCTGTCAGCGTCTCTGGAACCCTTGACGTTCTTTCCGTTGTCCTTCTGGATTCCCTGGTATTGGTAAAGGGGCACTCCCGGTTACTCCGTTCTCATTTCACGTCCTCGTGGGTGACGCGCATGACTTCTTCTATTGTAGTATTTCCAGCCATAACCTTCCTCGCGCCGTCCTCGCGCAGGTTCACCATTCCCTCTGCTCTGGCCAGACGCTTGATGGTGTTTGAGTCCGCGTTCTTGAGGACGTTGGCGCGAATTTCGTCGGTGATCATGATGATCTCGTACAGCCCCGTACGCCCGATATAGCCTGTTTCGAGGCACTCGTCGCAGCCGACCGCCCGGTAGATCATAGTTTTCTTTGAGTCGAGGGGGACGATAGCCGGGACCATGGCCGAGGCCGCCTGATAGACTGGAGATTTGGGAGCCGACCGCTTGGCGTATGGGTTGTCAGGATCGACACCCAGTTCCTCCAGTTGCTCCCTGGAAGGCTCGTAAAGCTCCCTGCAGGTCGGGCACAACACCCGAACCAGCCGCTGGGCCTGGATTCCGATGAGCGAGGACGCCACCAGAAATGGCTCGATATCCATCTCTACCAGCCGCGTCAACGCGCCCGCGGCGTCGTTGGTGTGGATGGTTGAGAGGACCAGGTGGCCCGTGAGGGAGGACTGAATAGCGATCTCCGAGGTTTCCCGATCGCGGATCTCGCCCACCAGGATCACGTCCGGATCCTGCCGGAGGAATGCGCGCAGCCCGCTGGAGAACGTCAGATCGATCTTGGGGTTTACATGGACCTGCCCGATGCCCTCGATATCGTACTCCACCGGATCTTCCACCGTGAGGATGTTCTTGTCCGGGGTGTTGATCTGGGACAGTCCTGCGTAGAGCGTGGTGGTCTTGCCGGATCCGGTGGGTCCCGTGACAAGGATGATCCCGTGAGGTCGTCGGATCAACCCGTGGAACAGATGGTAGTGGTCGGCCCAGAATCCCAGGTCCGAGACGTCGTGGAGAACGGCTTCCTTGTCCAGAAGACGCATCACGACCCGTTCACCCTGGCTGGTCGGGATTGTGGAGACACGCACGTCGATGCTCTTGCCGGCGATCTTGAGCCCGATCCGTCCGTCCTGGGGCAGCCTCTTCTCGGCGATGTTGAGATTGGCCAGGATCTTCACCCTGGAGATTATCGACGGCATGAAGGCCT
>JAUVAN010000102.1 GCA_030591725.1 Deltaproteobacteria bacterium | reverse complement strand
CTTGACCGGCGCCTTCTTCTTGACCGGCGCCTTCTTCTTGACCGGCGCCTTCTTCTTGACCGGCGCCTTCTTCTTGACCGGCGCCTTCTTCTTGACCGGCGCCTTCTTCTTGACCGGCGCCTTCTTTTTGACCGGTGCCTTCTTCTTGACCGGCGCCTTCTTCTTGACCGGTGCCTTCTTCTTGACCGGCGCCTTCTTCTTGACCGGCGCCTTCTTCTTGACCGGCGCCTTCTTCTTGGCTGTTGTCTTGGCTGCCGTCGGCTTCAGCTCCGCGGCCACCGGCTGCACGATAGTATTTTCGATACGGGCGACCATGCGACCGCATGCCGGACACGAGTGAATGGGTTCATTTTTCAACAAACGACAACGAATACCCGTGGGCATCTGCATGCGACACTCCCGGCATATGCCGTCGACCATGGTCGTGAGACCGACGCCGGAACGGGAGGTTCTCAACCGCTCGTATTTCTTGAGGAGCGCGGGGGCTACACCCTTGACGGCCTCATTGCGTTGCCTTTCCAATCGCCGCACGCGGGATTTGAACTTGCGGATCTCTTCTTCCGGCGCCTGCTGGGAAGACTGCACGTCGGCAGACCGCTTCTTCATCTTCTTTTCCACGTCATTCAGGTCTTCGCGCAACCGGCGGATCTGCTCCTCGGTCTCGACCAGAAGCACGGTGAGCTTCTCCTCCTCCATCTTCAGGGCTTCAGTCGAGGAACGCGTACGCGATTTGAATGCGCCTGACTTGTTTGAAACAAGTCCCCGGATGGCGCTCTGAATTTCCTCGAGGGTGTTCTGGTACATCTCCTGCTGAGATATCGTCGCATCGATGCTATTCTCGATCGATGCTAACTCCGCCCGCAAATTGTTCAGGGTAGAATCTTCACGCATGGAACGCTGGAAAAGCTCCTCGACGACCATGTCTGCAGCGCGAATTTTCAGATCAATTTCCTGCGCATGCAATAATTTTTCCAATGATTTCGGATCCCAATGTCTCATTTATTGTCCCTCATTAATGGAAGTTTATTATAGCAAACACATTTACATGTCAAAAAGGACTACCCGGACGATACCTGTTGCGAAACGAATTGTCTTGCTGATTATCCAAAGATAACAGATGTTTGAGCAATGAACCGCGCCACCTTTCCGCTTCTTGATATTATTGTAATCGGTGGAGGACACGCCGGTTGTGAGGCCTTTGCAGCCGCCTCGCGGATCGGCGCACGGGTCGCCCTTGTTACTCCCGACGTTTCTCAGGTTGGATACCAGCCGTGCAACCCGGCGGTCGGGGGGCCGGGAAAGGGTCATCTTGTTCGTGAAGTGGTTGCTCTCGGTGGGCTGATGGGCAGGGTGACCGACCTCTCCGGCCTCCAGTTCAGGACGCTCAATCGGCGCAAGGGGCCGGCGGTTCGATCCACGCGAGTTCAGACCGATTCGAAAATCTACGTCACGAGAATGGCGCAGGAGCTCGCCCGGATCGATGGCAAGAGCATGGTCATCGAGGACGAGGCCATCGGAATCACGTGGTCCCGCGAGGGCGGCAAGCGCAGGGTAACCGGTGTGCAACTTTCGAAAATGGGCGAGGTCCGCGCACGGGCGGTAGTCGTCGCCACGGGCACGTTCTTGAGGGGGATGCTCTTCACTGGAAATCAGGAGATTCGCGGCGGCCGAATGGGAGCCGGTTCCGCTGTGGATCTGGCCGAATCCCTCGAAAAAACCGGTCTCCCCATGTTTCGACTGAAGACGGGCACGTGCCCGAGACTCGCCGGGGACAGCATCGATGTTTCAAGGTTGGAGGAGCAATTCGGCGATGATCCGCCCCCGTTTTTCGATCCTGACACCACCGGAGTATCCCTCCCCCAGCGAACCTGTTTTCTTACCTACACCGGTGAGCCGTCACATGAGGTCATCAGGAAGAACATGGCCTCCTCGGCGCTCTACGGTGGCTCCATCACCGGGATCGGGCCGCGTTACTGTCCTTCCATCGAGACCAAGATCGCCCGCTTTCCCGACAAGGATCGCCATCAGGTTTTTCTGGAGCCACAGGACGCGAAGGGGGAGGAGATCTATCCATCCGGGCTGTCAACCAGCCTCCCCCAGGACGTTCAAGAGGAGATGATCCACGCTATCGTGGGACTCGAGAAGGCACGGATTGTTCGATGGGGATACGCGGTTGAATACGACTCGTTTCAACCTACCTGCCTCACGCCTTCACTGGAGGTGGACGGCTTTGGCGGGCTGTTCCTCGCCGGGCAGATCCTCGGCACTTCCGGTTACGAGGAAGCCGCATCCCTGGGTCTGGCGGCCGGGGCCAATGCCGCGCTCTCGATCCTGGGCGACCGCCCCCTGGATCTCACCCGCGACCAGTCCTACATGGGAGTAATGATAGATGATCTCACCGTCAGGGGCGTGGACGAGCCCTATCGAATGTTCACATCGAGGGCCGAGTACAGACTGCTTCTTCGGGAGGACAACGCGGACGAGCGGATGGTGGACGAGGGGGAGCGTACGGGCCTGATCAACGCGCAGGTCGCCAGGGAAGTTCGATCCCGTTCCAGAGAAGTGGGGGAGATCGGGGAGCGCCTCGAGAAGACCGTCCTGACGCCGTCCAGGGTCTCGAATGCCGCTCTCGATGACCTGGGCCTGGCACGGATCAAAAAGCCCACGTCTCTCTACGATCTGATGCGGCGCGACGGCGTGAGGATCACCGATCTCGCGCATTTCGCCCCCTGGATCATGGATCAGTCGGCGGCGTCCCTTGCTCGCGTGGAGGTGGAGGTCAAGTATTCGGGGTATCTCGGCAGACAGCGTGCCTCGGCCGAGCGACTTTCGGATGTGGACTCCGTTCGTCTCCCGCCGGACATGGACTACCACGTCATTCCCGGTCTTCGAGGCGAAGCAGTTGAGAAGCTCTCGGCAGCGCGACCGTCGACCCTGGGTCAGGTAAGCCGCATTCCGGGTATCACGTCCGCGACCATCGAGATCCTCCGTGTTTTCTGCCAGAAAGCGGCGCGAAAAGGCAGTTGATCAGGAATTCAGAGCCGGAAAGCTGCGTTCTTTGCCGCGTAGACACAATCTGATATGCAATGACCATGAACGACCCAAACAACTTCATTTTCACCAGGCGTGATTTTCTGGTAGCCGGCTCGGGGCTAGTGTTGAGCGCGGCGTTGCCTGTCGGGTGCGGCGGCGACGACGACAGCGCGCAGCCCGCAACTGATGATCCGACGGCCGTTGGCACGCCATGGGCAGGAACCTCAAAGGCGCTCGATCTCATCGACCATGTTCACCTGGCCGATGTCTACCACCACGGCGAGTTCGTCGACTTCGGCACTGCGGCCCGCTTCAAGTACTCTCTGGGCGGATGGATGAGCGGATGGGGCAACGACACCTTGATGAACGGCGTGGCGTTTACCTGGGCTACCAAGTCTCCATCCAGACTCTACTTCAGCCTGGACGAGGCGAAGCCCCTGACCTTCGAGATCCGGGTCAAGAAGGGCGGCATCGACGTGTTCTCCACGTATCTCAACGACAAACCCCTTCAACGTACCTCCATCAAGAGCAACGATTGGGAAATACACAGGATCGAAGCCACGCAAGAGCAGACCAAGGCCGGCGAGAATTATTTCAAGCTCATTTACAAGGAATCCGACAAGATGGTTGACGGGATCCATGCCGCGTTCGCGGTGGATTACCTTCGCATCATCCCACAGGGGACGAACACGCCCAAGGGGTTCACGCCCCCCCACGTGGCCAGCCTCAAGCAGAGACTAAAGGTAAAAGACCGGGAGCGCGCCTCCCTGATGCTTTCGTCGAACACCACGCTTGCGTACCATGCACAGATCCCCGCCAATGCGTTCCTGTGTCTCGCTGGCGCCTTCGCCTCGGAACCCGGCCAGGAAAAGGTCGTGGAGATAAAGCTCAAGGTTCGGGTAACGAACGCCGACGGCGGCCCGCCCGCCGATCTATTCGACGGGGTGTACGGAATTTCCGACTGGAAAGAGGACATGGTCGATCTGGGTTCCGTCGCGGGGAAACTGGCCCGTATCGAGTTGATCGTCAGTGGCCCCGCAGATGCGCGGCTGGCCCTGGGAGATCCTGCGATTCGTATCAAGCAGCACAAGGTGGAGATCCCGGACAAGAAGGTCAAAAATGTGATCGTCCTGCTCATCGACACCCTGCGCGCGGACAAGCTCACCGCATACGCAAAGACGCGGGTCAAATCCACAGTGTTCGAGAAGTTTGCGGGGGAATCCGCCCTCTTCGAGCGTTGCCAGGCCAACTCCAACTGGACAAAACCGTCGTGCGCATCGGTCCTGACCGGCCTTCACCCGGACTCTCACAAGGCTCGCGGACACTCATCGCGGCTCGCGTCGTCGGTCAAGATGGCATCGGAGATCTTTCTTGAGGCCGGATTCTCCACGGGGGCCTTCATCGCCAACGGATATCTGGCAAAGGAGTTCGGCTTCAACCGCGGCTGGACAAAGTACGTCAACTATATCCGGGAGACAAAGAACACCGACGCACAGAATGTTTTCAAGGAAAGCCTGGAGTTCATCAAGGAACAGACCGACAAGCCGTTCTTCACGTACATTCAGACCATCGATCCTCACGTTCCCTACGACCCGCCGGATGAATTTCTGAAAATCTACGACGCCCAATCTTACGATGGCCCGGTGAGACCTCGTTCCACGGGGAACATTCTCGAGCAGTACAAGCGCAAAAAAGTCGAACTCAATGCGCGGGACAAACGCCGATTGGAGGCATTGTACGACGGGGAGATCAATTACCACGACGTGCACTTCGGACATTTTCTGGACGGGCTCAAGACCCTGGGCGTACTCGACGACACCATCATCATCGCCTGCTCCGATCACGGTGAGGAGTTCTTCGATCACGATTCGGTGGGGCACGGCCACACTCTCCACCAGGAGCTTCTTCACGTGCCGCTCGTCATGCGCGCTCCGGGCCTGGTGCCCAGGGGCAGACGGATATCAGCCGACGTCGGGCTGGCCGATATTCTTCCCACGGTCCTGGCGGCCACCGGGCAGACAATACCCAAGGGAATGGAGGGGGCCAACCTGATCCCGGCCGCCAACGGCACGCTCGAAGACCCGCTGGGTGCGGCCTTTTCCAGCTTCTGGAGCGAAGCCGACTCGCGTAATCTCCAGTGGAGCGTACGCAGGGGAAACTGGAAGATGCGGATGCGCGGCCCGGTCAATACCTACGTACACAACCTGGCGCAAGACCCGGCAGAGAAAATGGACGTGGACGAGAGACACCCCATCGCCCTGCGCGCGCTGCGCATAGCCCTGGGACAGTTCATCGCCGCCCCGGACAAGGCCGCCTGGACCTCCGGGCAGATCGCCGCCCAGGTCGTCATAAAGCCCGAGGCGGAGGAGGACATGGTAGAGGCCCTCCCGGAGGATCTAAAGGCACAGCTCAGACAGCTGGGGTACATGCAGTAGCTAGTCGTCACGGTTATTTCGTCGAAACCCGATCTGCCTTGGCGATGGTTCAGGCTTATCGATCAGCCGTCGAATAGTCTCCACGACAACTTCGATATCTTCGTCATGGCCATCGATCCGTCGTTCCAGTTCGGTGTGTTTGGCGCCAAGCTGCACGCCCGCCACTAGCGTTTCACGCATTTTCACGAAGGCCCGCACGACGAAAACACTGGTGCGGACCGCCTCCGAACTCTTTAGAATGCCGGCTGCCATTATTGCGCCGTGCTCTGTGAAGGCGATTGGCATCACCTTGGAATACTTGAGTTTTTCAAGGTGATCACATTTTGTGATCACCTCCCTTTTCTCTTCCTCCGTAAGGTGAAAAGCAAAATCAGAAGGGAATCGCTCTTGATTTCTCCGCATCGCCTGGTTGAAGGCGGCAGTTGAAACCCCGTACAATCTGGCCAGATCTGCATCCAGGATCACGTTCCTCCCTCTTAGCTTGAGAATGATCAACTCTATTTTCTCAATTGGTGTTAGCCCGTCTTCTGCCACGCGACCGCTCCTTTTCGAGATGGTGTCACCTTCTCTAATCGGTCGGTACGTTCAAAAGTTGCGAAAAAAATTGCGGTGGGGGGGGCAAGAATTGAAGTTAAACTGGCATTTTATCGTCCTAAATGAGAACATAATACTGTATAAGCCGTGTTCAAAATTTATTTACGGCACTTGATATTAAGTAAGTTAAGACAATGAAATCCAAGCTAGTGGTCGCTCAAACTCCTGCAGATAGCACAGCATCCGGTCGGTCTTTCCACCAGCCGACGGAGAGCCTGGTCGATGAACTCGTCACAGAGAGATTCTTCGCCCGTTTTCGCAGAGTAGTGCTTCAAATTCTCGCGGCGCCCAAGATCGATCGGGCAGCTTCAGTTTTCATCGCCTCCGCAATCCTGGGAGGCTTCATCCTGCGAATGAAGATGGTGGATTTCCCGTTAGATCCCAAGGCGTTTCTTTCGGACCTGGCCGTCTTTTCCCTCTTCGCAACCATCGGCTTCCTATTCAAGAGAAGCTGGAGGCATGTTTACTACATCACGGCTTCAGTGATCTTTTGCCTCCTGCTCCTGTTTGACACAATCTACTTTCGATCTCATCACTCGGTGCTGTCGGTGTTCCTGATGCCACAGATTCAGTTCCTCCCCCAGGTGATCAACGCTGCCGTATCATTGGTCCACTGGACCGACGCTTTCTTCGTGATCAACACGGTTGCGCTTACCGTGTTCCTGGTGCGGCGCAGACGCAGGGGCCGGATGGACCCGAGCGCCGAGCCGCGAGTCGATCGACTCAGAAAAGCGGGCACCACCTTGTTGGTCGCGCTTCTTGTCTTCGGTATTTTCGCGGCGTTCCTCACCCGGACGGAATCCAGCCGTCTCAAGAAGCAATGGAACCGGCCATTCCTGGTTGAGAGGTTCGGGGTATTCACCTTCCACGCGAGCGACATCATCAAGTACGCGGTTTCTTCCTATGGTTTCACCAAGATCACCGATGAAGATTTCAAGAAAGTCGCGAAGTTCTTCAAGGAACGAACCGCAACGCCAAAAACTCCCAATGCATACACGAACCTCCTCAAGGGTCAGAACCTGATCGTGATTCACGCGGAGTCGATACAGGGGGCGTTCATATTCGCGCGGGTGGGCGGCGTGGAGATCACACCCAACATCAACAGGATCGCCAGGCAAGGGTTCTACTTCGACAACTTCTACACCCAGCAATCGTCCGGAACCAGCTCGGACAGCGAGTTGACGTTCAACACCTCTCTCTACCCGATCAACAACGGCACGGTCTTCATCTCGCATTTCAAAAATCATTACGCCACACTGGCCGACATGCTCGGGGAAAAGGGCTACACCTCCATTGCGACGCACGGGAACAACGGTGAATTCTGGAACCGTGATGTGATGAACACCACGTTGGGATACAGCCGTTTCTACAGCAAAAAGGATTTCGAGATCGACGACGTTATCGGCATGGGATTGAGCGATATGTCGTTCTTCAGGCAGTCCCTCGATTTCATCCAGAACACACCCAAACCTCTTTACGCGACACTGATCACATTGACCAATCACACACCGTTTGAAGAACTCGACAAGTATGGCGAGTTCGACTCGGGCGACATTGAGGGTCCAAGGCTGTCGAGGTATTTCAAGTCCCTGCACTACGCCGACAAGGCGATAGGATATTTCCTGGATGAGCTGGACAACCGCGGGTTGCTGGACGACACGGCCATCGTTCTCTACGGCGATCATCCGGTCGGTCTCTCTTACGATGCCGTGAAGGAATTCATGGGCGTGGAGAGTCTCGACTGGTTCGAATACAACCGCTTCAACACCAACCCATTTCTGATCTGGTCCAGGAAAATCGACCGGCCGACCACCGTTCACAAGCCCATGGGCATGATCGACGTGCTCCCCACCCTTGCCAACATGATGGGCATTGAAGCGCCGTTTGCCTTCGGTAATGACATTTTCAATGTCGACTCCAATCAGGTGGTCTTTCCCGACGGGAGCTGGCTGGACGAGCATATCTTCTACAATTCCTCGAATATGGAATTCAAGATCTTCGATGAGGATTACGTCGATGGATATGTGGAATCAATTTGTTCCGTAGCCAGAGGCCAGCGTTCTCCCAGATGTAACGAGCCGCCGGCCAGCCGGATCTTCCAGTACCGGCCCGGCAAGCCTGCCGTGTGCGGGCTGGGACGATATGCGTACGAGCACGTGCACAGCAGCACAGCCGCCCTCAACAGGAATCTCGGCTTTTCATCGCTCATCCTCGAGCACGATCTCCTTCATCCGTCGGATGCAAAGCATCAATATAGCCTGCTGGATCTGCATTAGCATCCCCTGAAAAGGTCTGGGTTTGAGCGGGACTGGTATCCGGGTCTTTGCGAAATACCACAGACCGTCTTGACATCGCGGTGGTTACTGCCGAAAAACAGGCGCTATTTTTTTCCTATTCATTATTTTGGCAACTTATCCGGCAAACGTCCGATTACAGGTAGGAACCTTTGCGAAACGTGAGGAGAGACGATGACTGACAGATACTTGTGGTTGGCAATCATGGCGATTGTGGTTTCCGGGTGCGTGATTGACAACGCCGACTACGATCCGGATGCGGGCAATGGAACGGACATCGACACCGATACGGAACCGAATTGCCAGGATGACCATCACCTCGGATGCAACGAAGATGGTGATGTGGTGTGGTTCGACTCGTGCGGCGTCGCGGGTGATGTGGTGATGGATTGCGACGAGGAGCACGGCGAATGCGTGGAGACCGACGACGACCAGGCCGAGTGCCAGTGCGACGATCACTGGGATCCGGCTGCGGGTTGCTACCAGTGCGAAACGGGTTTCGCCGGGGGCGCCTGTGCGGTGTGTGAGATCGGCTACCAGGGCAGCGAATGCGACACATGCATCGACGGCTATGTGCTTGCGGACGGGGAGTGCGTTTACGACGATTGGTGTGGTTCGGATCGCTACTGGCTGGTGGACGGGGATCTCCAGGCTGCCGAACGCCCGGATGCGGATTTCGACATCGAAGGTACCGTGGGCGAGCCGGTGGTGGTTGACAGGGTAACAGGGCTGGAATGGAAGCGCTGCCTGGAGGGCCAGAACTGGGACGACAACACGTGTTGTGGAGATTCAACCAAGTTCTACTACAACGACATCAGCGCCGCGTGCACTTCTTCATACGCCGGTCACGGCGACTGGAGGATTCCGGATCTCACGGAGCTGAGAACACTACTCGTCTTTTATCCGTGTGTGTCTACCAACGAAACCATCTTTCCGGGGATCGACGATCCGGAACAGTTCACCTCCACTATCGTTCCAGGTGATATCTGGCCCACCTACCTGTCGTTCACCGATGCCTCCACAGGATCCGCCATGCAAGTTGAAATGGGACCCATTCGATGCGTTCGCGCGGGCATCCCGGCCCAGGATCCACCGAGTCGTTTTCTCGTCGCCGCGAACGACGGTTCCACAGTGGTGGATACCTGGAGCGGCCTGGAGTGGCGGCGTTGCATCGACGGCGACACCTGGAACGGCGAGAAGTGCATGGACGATGGAAGACCCGTGAGCTGGAGCGTTGCGCAGGGATTGTGCAGTGGGAGTTTCGCGGGGCACGACGACTGGTTTCTTCCGTCCATCACGCAGCTCGAGAGCCTGAGCCGCGTGTGTATCGAGGACGATCCGTATCCCACCTCCGTGTTCGCGAGAGACGATCATCAGTTTCTCACCATGTGGAGTTCCTCGGAGGGCGGTCAGGGGGCAACAGCCTTCTACTTCGATCTTTCGACCGACCAGATGGATGCGGTGATGAAGTCGGAACAGCACGCCGCGCTCTGCGTCCGACAACCGTAGCCTGCTTGTCGCATCAGTTTGCGATATCGTTGAATTTGACTGAGTAATCGGTAACGCTATTATTGTATGCAAGAAGGGCGGCGGACGAATGACCAGAGATCTACGAGTCGAGCTATTCAATTCTTTCGAGGAAGAGAACGAAGCCGAGTATCGTCGCCGGGCGGGAATGACAGTGGAAGAGAGGCTCGCCCAGTTCGCTGTTCTTCAGGCGAGAATGTGGGGCGAGGACTGGGGCAATAAACCCATTGTCAAGGTTGCGACATGGGAGCGCGTGGACTGGTAGTGTACCTCTCTTGCGACATGTGGGATCTCCTGGATCTGTTCGATAGACATGGTGTGATGCACATGCTCGTTGGAGGCCATGCCGTCAATTATTACGGCTACGTACGGACAACCCAGGATATTGATATCCTCGTATATCCTTGTGCAAAGAATGCCGGAGCAATCATGAAGGCCCTGGGAGAGTTCGGATTTGCCGGGGCGGGAATTCCCCGGGAGTACTTCGAGAGAGAAGGGAGCGCAGTTCATTTGGGGGTCGAGCCCAACAGGATAGATCTGCTTACTCACCTGCATGGAGTCTCAAATGATATTCTTTTCCAGAATATGCGGAGGGTTGAGTTGCAGGGCGAGCAAGTAAATATCATTTCCCTGGAAGATCTCATTCGTGTGAAACGAAGCTCCAGTCGTCTCAGAGATGAGGCCGACGCGCAGGAATTGGAGAGGATCGGACGAAAAGAGTAGAGACCGCAGCCGTATTCTACCGACGCTTTGGGGTTTAAAAACCACCGCAAAATCTGTACGAATTCTCAGTCGCCGGAGTGCTGGAGGGTGAAGGGGTAGGTGGCTATCACTACGCCGTTGTCCTGGGGTTTCGGGAACACGATGCGGCGAACTACGCCGGCGATGCACTGCTCGGTGGCGGCGTCGGCCAGAGACGAATTGACCACCGCGGAGCTTCGGACGATACCGTCCGGGCTGATGAGAAATTTGATCGAGACGCGGCCTTCCAGGTCCGGGCGCTTGGCGAGGCCCTTCTCGTAGCAGAACTGGATCTGCGACAGCTGGCGACGCACGAGCCTTCGGATGACGTCCTTGGGTATGGAGCCCAGTATCTTGCCGGGACCGGTTCTGACCGGGGGTACTATGGTTCTGTGATCGCCGTTCCTTGGCCTCAACGCCGTGGGTCTGTACGGGGGGCCGTTCCCATGGATGGAGCCTTTGATCCAGTTCAGATTGCCCACGCCGATTGTTCCTTCACCGCGGTCGCCGCCGCCGCCACGGCCGGTGCCGTACACCCCGAGGCCACCGTAGCCGTAGTTCGCGCCGGGCTGGTTCCCTATCAGGGCGCCCAGGGCGTTCTCGACATCCCGACCCATGGGGTCGTGACTTCCAAACGGTGACGTGGGCGCTGCCTGGTTGCTCATGAACTTCAGTATGCCGGAGCTCAGTGCCATCTCCTTCATCATGTCCCTGGCGAGCCGGATCTGCTTGACGTCTGGCTTTCCCTTGAT
>JAUVAN010000382.1 GCA_030591725.1 Deltaproteobacteria bacterium | reverse complement strand
TCGACGGATACTGACGAAAATGCGTTTTCTTCTGGTCAGAAGAACATGCAAGGGACTACCGATCGACGGTTCATCAGTTAGATGGAACGTACCTTTCGCTTGGCCAGAGCTGTTACTCGACACGGATAGTCCAGGGAGCGCTTTTCGCCGTATGAAAGCTGGCTCGATCGACTGGTGGTGGATCTCTGGGTGCCAGGATCGACAGATCTGACAATTTGAAGCCAGAGTGGAGGGGCAGCCGTGAGAGTGCAAAAAGTGTCAGCTTTGGCACCCTTCCGGCGTCAGGCCCGGAATCAGGCCGTACAGTCATGTTTCTACCAGTGCAATTGCAAAGATGGAGTCAGACATGGGATTTCGTGAAAGCTGGATCAACCTCCTCCACAGGGCAGCGACGGGTACCAAAAAGACCCGGACACTTCTCACGCCGATCGGAGTGACAATCTTCGGCGCGTTCACGGCATTGTTCGTGCTCGCCGCATTTATTGTTGACAGGCTGCTGCATCTGCCCCGTCTTCTTCCTCCAGTTGTCGGTACGCTGATTCGCATAAAGAAGTACGGAAGCAAAGATGAAGCTTGACACCTCGCTCCAACGGACTCAGATCCGCGCGTTGCGGGGCTCTGGTCCATACGGGTGCCACTCGATCAGTGGTACCTTCGCCGTGACGCAAGCTGACAAATTTTGAGAGACCACGAACTGCCGACCGGATATGAGGTGAAAGATGGCGGAGCAACTGCATCTGGTGGATCTCGAGACCTGCTTGGGCGACGGCATCTGTGCTGAAGTCTGTCCGGAAAACGTCTTAGAGATGGTGGACGAAAAGGCAGCGACCGTCGAATCTCGCATCGATTCCTGCATCCTGTGCGGGCAGTGCGTGGCGGTGTGCCCAACCGAATCGCTGGAGATGCCAACGCTGCCAATGGAAGACTTTCGCAAACTGGCCAAGCTGCCATTCGGCTACGAAGAGTTTTTCGATTTTCTCCGATTGCGCCGGAGCGTTCGCGTGTTCAAGGACCGGCCCGTGGAGCGGGATCTGATCGAAAAAATTCTAGGGGCCGCCGCCACCGCGCCGATGGGCTTCCCGCCGCACACCACCGAGGTTGTGGTGATCGACGAGCGCGAGGAGCTGGATTTCCTGCTCACGGAGCTCGTCAAGGACTACGAGTCCATGGTGAAAGGCTTTTCCAATCCGTTGGCTCGGACAATGATCCGCCTGAGCGCCGGGGCTGAAGACTTCGGGGTATTGAAAAACCACATCGTGGATGTGGCCAGATACGCCAACGAGGAGTACTACAGGAACGGTGGGGACCGATACATGTATCGCGCGCCGGTGCTGATGATGTTCCACGGAAACCGTTGGACAATGTCCTACCAAGAAAACGCGCACCTGGTCTGCCACCACTCGATGCTTGCTGCGGTCACTCTGGGTCTGGGCACAACAATCATCGGTCTGATTCCGCCCATCGTGGATCGCTCGAAGGTCTTACGGAAACGTTACGGCATCCCGAAGGACAACAAGGTTCTGACCTCCCTCATCCTCGGGCATCCGAAGTACAAATACAGGCAAAGCATCCGCAGGGACCTCGCCAGCGTGCAGTATCACTGAAAAAGGGCGCCGCCGAGAGTGGAATGGCCACGCCACGCGGACATCGACTTCACCGAGAATGCCGAGATTATCGAGAATGGGACACGGGGGGTAGCAGGAGGTTGGGTTGGGCAAGGGCAAGTCGAAGAAGAAATGGAAAAGACGACTGTTGACTGTCTCGTTGGTCGTGGCGGGCTCACTGTTGTTTGTCGCCGCCGGCCTGTTCTTGGCGGCTGGGAAACAGCTCGGCGGGTCGGCGAGCGGAGAACGATTCGAGCGGATGCAAGCCTCCCCTAATTTCAGAGCCGGCAAGGCCCGGAACCCCGTTCCCACCGACAACAGCTGGGGCCTGGCCATGATGTGGGAGACGATAAAAGACTACAGGGGTGGCCACAAGACCGAGCCGGACGAGCCGCCTCCGATCGTGAGACTGACCACAGAAGCGTTCGCTGAGAAGCCAACCTCCGGGCTGCGGGTGACATGGCTTGGTCATTCGAGCGTGCTGGTTGAAATCGACGAGAAGGTGATCCTGTTCGATCCCGTGTTCGCCGAGCGGGCGTCCATGTTCTCCTTCATGGGACCCAAAAGATTTCACCCAACACCAATATCCATTGATGCGCTTCCCGTCCTGGACGCGGTGGTCATTTCCCATGATCACTACGATCACCTGGACTACGAGGCGGTGGTGCAACTTGCGCCGAAGACAACCGCGTTCTACGTGCCCCTCGGCATCGGCGCCCATCTGGAGGAGTGGGAGATCCCTGCCGAAAAGATCGTGGAGTTGGACTGGTGGGAAGAAGCAGAGGTCGGCGAGATCAAGCTCGCGGCATGCCCGGCGCGTCACTTTTCGGGACGATCAGGGTTTAATGACAACAAGACGCTCTGGGCGTCCTGGGCCGTGGCCGGGCCAGAGCACAGGTTGTTCTTCAGTGGCGATACCGGCCTGATGGACCTCTTCGAAAGGGTGGGAGAGCTCTACGGACCGTTCGACGTGACATTCATCAAGGTCGGCGCATACGGACGTACCTGGCCGGATGTCCACATCGACCCCAAGGAGGCGATCGTAGTGAACGAGATGGTGCGGGGGCAGCTGATGATGCCCACTCACTGGGGAACCTTCAACCTCTCGTACCACGGATGGACCGAACCGGCCGAGCGCGTGATTGTGGCGGCCGAACGTACCGACACTCGTGTCGTCATCCCCAAGGTCGGCCAGATGTTCGAACCGGCGAATCCGCCCGCCGTGGAACGATGGTGGCCGGAGGTTCCCTGGAGAAAGGCGAGCCCATGAGCCTCTCAGGTGCAACGTTTCTCATTGGGGCATTGCACCAAATCCAACCGTGGTGCTCTTGTGCCGGTAGCCGTCGACCACAAAGCCGACGAAACGTCATATATCGAGCCAGGCATCTGGGTTCGGCACAAGACCGCCCCGAGGAAATGAACATACGGAGGTACTACAACGAGGTGACGGTTCCCCGGCAAAGCACCCAGTAAACTGTGTACCGCGTCGCCCCGATAATCTATGAGAGGGAATTGGAGCACGAAGATGATGAAGACCATTCTGGATATTGTGAACCGACCACCGAACCCGACTCCGTGGTCCGAGGGCGATAACATCCCCTGGGATGATCCTGGATTCAGTGAGCGAATGCTCGCCGAACATCTGAGTCAGGATCATGATTTGGCCAGCCGCAGGAGCGAGACGATCGATCACCATGTGGAGTGGATCTTCTCGGGAGTTCTGGGCTCCCGTCCTGCCAGACTGCTTGATCTCGCCTGCGGCCCTGGGCTTTACGCAGTTCGCCTGGCCAGAATCGGCTGTGAATGTGTCGGGATCGACTTCTCCCCCGCGTCGATTCGACATGCAAGCGAGATCGCCGCCGCCGAAGCACACCTGTCGTGCACCTTTCATCATGCCGATGTGCGGGATGGGCGCTTTGGCGTGGGGTTTGATCTGGTAATGATGGTCTACGGGCAGCTCAACGTTTTTCCACGGGACCGGGGGCTGGAGATTCTGAAGAAGGCTCACGGGGCGTTGAAACCCGGAGGTTCCTTGCTGCTGGAGATTCAGAGCCGGGAGCAGATACAGCAAGGTGGGGAGGAAGCTCCGAGCTGGTATTCCGCTCAGTCGGGGCTGTTCTCCGAGGGGCCGCATCTTGTTCTACAGGAGAACTTCTGGCATGCGGAGGCCGGGGCGTCAACCACCCGCTTCTTGGCCATCGATGGGCAAACAGGCTCAGTGAGCAGCTATGCGCTCAGCAACGAGGCCTACACCGAACAGGAGCTCACCGATGCC
>JAUVAN010000413.1 GCA_030591725.1 Deltaproteobacteria bacterium | reverse complement strand
GTAGAGCCAACCCTGGAAGGAGGTCACGCCCTTCGGAAGGGGAGCGGAACCCCAAAAGGCCGGATCAATCTGTCGGTTGAACAAGTCGAAGAGCGGGGTCTGGTTGAAGAAAGTCATGAACAGACCAAATGCGGTGATCCCCAACCTCACGATGAAGAGCCATTTTTGCCAGAAAGTAAAACGATTCATTGTGTTTCTCCTTCTCCTGGTGATCCAGAAGATCATAAGTGAGTGCCCGGCACCATTTCAGAAGCTGTCGATATCGCTCTTGTTGGTGGAGCCACATTTCGGGACATCATGGGCGCCCTAGATGAACTGGCTGGCGTGGTGTCTCGAGGATCAATCGAGCCACAACACGACCTCGTCCAGAGGCCGACGGGAGCGCGGCGGCTCCCGCTCGGCCGGGTGCCCGAAGGCCAGCAGCGCCACCGGGCGGCAGCCAGCCGCCAGCCCCAGCACCCGGGCCACGCCGGCCTCGTCGAAGGCGCCGACCCAGCAGCAGCCGAGGCCGGTCTCGACGGCTGCGAGGAGGAGGTTCTCGGCCGCCGCCGCGGTGTCCTGGAGGCAGTAGAGCTCGCGCCCGCGCTCGCCGTAGATCCGCGCGCTCTCCTCGGGCACCGCGCAGACTGCAATCACGACCGGCGCCTGGGCGAGAAAACCCTGGCCGTACGCCGCCCTCGCGAGCTGCAGCCGACGTGCCCGGCCGCGCACCACGACGAAGCGCCAGGGTTGCAGGTTGCCGCCCGAGGGTGCCCACCGCGCGGCCTCGAGCAGCGGCGTGACGGCGTCCCGATCGAGCGGGGTATCGGCAAAGCTGCGGCATGAGAATCGTCGTTCAAACAGCGTGCGCTCGGTCATGGCCGCCTCCCGGGATGTGGTCGCCCAGCATAGCGCGGAACGAGGGGCGGCGAAGGCTCGCGCATGGGTACCAGGTCCGTAGTTCTTATGAAGTTCCCATGGGCATGGGTGCCGGGTACACAGTTGTACAACTACGAAAAACGCGTCCAGTTTACGGAATAGTGTTTAATACAAACGTCGGGCGCACGCGGCACCCGTTCAGGAAAACTCTACCTACTTGACACGGGGCTTCTAATGGGTGGCACCCATGCACAATTCAACACTTGGGTACGTGGCACCACGCAGACAATGCTACAATGAGATATGTGCCACCCATGTGAGACACCAAAGTATGGATGATTCGGATACTTAGGAAATGATATGGCACACCGAAATCCGCAGAAGAGAATCCAACAGGGGGACGATCTGACCGGGGAGCATACCGCCGGCGATGCTGGACAGATCATACTGGCCTGCCTATTTGCAGCAACCTGGATCGCGGACACATTCTTTTTCAATGTGACAACTTTCCTCAACCCATACGTGCCGCTTTATATCAGGATACCGTTCGGAATTGTTTTGTTGGGGATAGCGGGCACCCTGGCGAGGAAGGGCCTGGCCATTGTGTTTGGCGAGGAAAGGGAGAAGCACGGCGTTATCAGAAAGGGCGTATTCAATGTCGTTCGCCATCCGATATACCTGGGCGAGATTTTGTTTTATCTCGGTCTGCTATTTCTGAGTATTTCGCTAACTGCCGCAATGGTGTGGATTCTGGCCATAGGATTCTTGCATTACATTTCGTGCTACGAGGAAAAGCTTCTACTTTCCCGGTTCGGCGAAGAATATAAGCGGTACATGCGGGAAGTGCCAATGTTGATCCCGCGCCTTCGAAAGAAGTGAATGGGATTGCGATAATTGAGCAGCCGGATCCATTCAGCAGGTCGGCGATTTTTGAAAAAGACCCTTAAAAGAGTCTAGTCTCTTGAACATCATCAGAAAGATAGCTCAAGGCATTGCAAAAACCAAGTTTGGGCGCAACGCCCTAAATGAAAACGCCGATCTAACTGTTTTTAATAAGAAGCCGTCGGCAAAGGTGTTTTGGGGCGTCTTCCTAATGCTCATAAGTTACATCGCTGGCTGGCCGATGATCGGTTTATTCGGAGCGTTGTCTCTTTACCGGAAAGAACCCCTGATAATTACTATAGGCGGTCCTATCTTATTTGGCGTCGCCCATATAGCTTTCTTTGCGGGACTATATCTTGCCGGCGGCAGGTACGTGATGCCGTTTATCAGATGGGCAACAAAGGTCATGCTCAAAAAACTAATCTGAGAAAGAAACACGGGGACAGGGTAGATATAACTATGACTGGAGCCACCGATGGATATCGATCAGGAATTAAACGTCGATGAATTGCGTGGGCGGTGCCTGGAGCATAGCCGGCGGGCCTACCGGTTGCTCCCCCCTCTCGATCAGCCACGGATTCTGGACATCGGCTGCGGCCAGGGACAGCAAACCATGGAGCTGGCCCGTCTATGCGGGGGTGAAGTGGTCGGCATCGATATTGACCAGGCCGCTCTTTCCAGGCTGCGGCAGCAAATCGACCAGGCCGGCCTCGGCGACCGGATCAAAGCAATTCATGTTTCCCTGTTTGACAACGGATTCGACGACAACAGCTTCGATCTTCTTTGGGAGGAGGGGGTCCTGCATCTGCTGGATGAGTCCAGAAGCCTTCCGGAGTGCAGACGGTTACTAAAGTCGGTTGAATACCTGGTCATGCACGAGTCCATCGTGTGGTTCGAAAGCATACGAGAGAAGCTCCCGGAATTCGGCTTCGAGCTCGTGGACCAGTACATGCTTCCCAAACACTTCTGGTGGACCGATTACGGTGCTCCGCTCGAAGAGCGTATCCGAGCCTATAGGGAAACCCACGGCGATGTAACACACTCCCCAAAACTAACCGAGCATGAGAACGTGATAGCCACCATCAAGAACGATCCGGATCGTACCGATTGCGGATTCTACCTCGTGCGAAAGAGCGCCTGAGGTCATTCTCGATATTTACGTGGCTAATAAAAGGGTGCCACGTGAGCCGCTTGCGAAATTCACGTCTGCGGTGAAAATCAACATCGCGAATTGGATATCTTCTTCGCGCCCACAAGACCTGGGATCTAACATTCTAGGGTGCCCCTTTTCGCATTGACGCATTGTCGAGCGAAGCTGCCGAGATCTGGCCATCGAGTCGGTTGATTCGGTTTCGAAAGGTAGCGTCGTGGCGCCCCAGGTGTATCCCGACGTTGAGCCACCGGGTCAACGAAGACGGGTGCCTGTTGATCAGGGTGGCGATCTCGGTCGATCGAAGCCCGAAACGACCCGCGGCGAGGATTGTCAATTCGATCCGACCTCGAATCGGCTCCGATGACCGAAGAGGGGAGGAGAGGCCACTCGCACGAAGCAACAATGCGTTAATGCGAAGTGTGGCACCCCTGGGAGTTAATCGGAAAGGGGTGGCTGTACTTCGCCAAAACTGATC
>JAUVAN010000141.1 GCA_030591725.1 Deltaproteobacteria bacterium | reverse complement strand
CGGGGTCCGAGGTTTTCGAGCGCGCTCATGGATGCGGCGACGCGCGCCCGAGCACGAGACATGTCATCGCGCCTGGCATCGAAATTCTTGCCGAGCACTGATAACTGCTCCCTGGCCTCGCTCGCAAACCGCTCGGCCTCCTCCCTCTGGGCGGAGGTCGTCACCGCGTCCTGCTTGATTGCGTCGATTCTCGCGAACAGAACTCCTCGTTCCTCATCGAGGGCCGCTTTCTTCAACTCGGCGGTAGCCTCCTGCTTCACGCTGCCCTGTTCCTCCAGCTTCAGGCGCTCCATGGTTTCAATGAGATGATTGATCTCCGATTCAATAATGTGAATCTCGCCGTCCACCGCGTAAGCCCGCGTCTTGCCCTCCTCGAGAGTGTTCCTCGCAGCCGCTTCCTCGAGCCTAAGGCTCGCAACGCCGGCCTCCTTGTTTTCGAGATTGCTCCTGGATTCGTCTGCGTGAGCTTCGGCCTGCGCGAGGTTCGCGACGACCGACTTCTTGACGGCGCAAAGCTCCAGGTATTTGTGGCTCGCGATGTAGCTCTCGAGGTCGCGCTGCTCCGTGGCGTATCGCGTGAAACGCTCGGCCTTTTTGGCCTGTCGCTTGAGTACCGACAGGTTTCTCTCCATCTCGGCCACCACGTCGGTTATCCGAAGCAGGTTCTGGCGGGTCTTGTCCATCTTGCGCGACGCCGTCTGACGGGCTTTCTTGAATCGCGTGATCCCGGCCGCCTCCTCGATCATGGCCCGTCGATCCTCCGAACGGGAGCTCACTATCAGTTCGATTCGCCCCTGCTCGATGATCGAATATGCCTTGGTGCCGCCGCCGGTGCCCAGAAAGAGATCGGTGATGTCCTTCAGGCGACATGGAGCCTTGTTGATCAGGTAATCGCTGGTGCTGTCCCTGTGCAGACGTCGCGTCACCGTGATCTCCGGGTATTCTACATAAGTGGGATGCGAAAGGCCGTCGTCGTTATCGAAGGTGAGGGTAACCTCGGCCATGGACTTGGGCCCACGGGTTTTCGTACCGTTGAAGATGACATCTTCCATACCCTTGCCGCGAAGGTTCATCGCGGACTGCTCTCCCAGAGCCCATCTGATGGCATCGACGATGTTGCTCTTCCCGCAACCGTTGGGGCCCACAACCGCAGTGAGTGAATTATCGAATAATATGCGTGTCTGATCGCAAAACGACTTGAAACCGGACACATCCAAACGCTTGATCTTCATACACAACCCCTCATCGGCCGGGGAACATTCCCGGCCATTGGGTAGATCTCAACCAGACGGCTAACCGCCCATGACACCACAACACTATTCATTACCATACATGCATGGTCAATGATATATTGCCAGGCCAACATATGGTAAATCCCGTATGGCCTAATATGTAGTGCACATTTGCAACAATGAAAAGACAAAAAAACGTTTATCGACGACGAGGTGCATCACATAACATTAAGTGGTAAGGTTTTTTTCAGCCCATTTTCAGGCACGTAAGGAGGGATAAAATGGCTCGTTTTGTTTTTGCGGCGCTCCTGTTGGTGATCACGGCGATCGCGAACGGCGCCTCGGCACAGGATGTCGTCAACACCCGCTCAACGGAGGGTATCGTGCTTCCCGCGTCATCCACAACCGAGGTGAACGACGCAACCGCCCTGTCCGTGAACCCGGCCAACATCGGATTCCTCGATTCCTGGAGCTTCGTTTATGCCGGCTCCTGGCTGGCAGATCAGCGACATCTCGCCGGGCAGGGACACGGGCTCTTCCTCGCCCTTCCCCTCGGCCCTCTCGGCCTCGCCCTTTCCACCGAGTTCCTGACCCCACCGAGCGATATCGAGGAGTGGCAAGGCCTGGACAACAGGATGCGTTTCTCCATGGGGCTTTCGCTCAACCCGATCCGCTCTCTCGGCTTCGGTTTCGCTTACAGAACGTTTTTTAATTACAACCTCGGCGACATTGACACGTTCGACTTCTCCCTGACCGTTCGCCCGGTAAACTACCTGGCCATGGCCGTCACTCTGAGTGACGCCAACAGGCCCGAGGTCGCCTTCAACGCCACCGAATCAAGTGACGGAACACTGATCCCGTCGCGGATCGAGAACGCTCCTCGACGCTTCGGTGTCGCCCTCACGATTCGTCCGCTGGGCACGGACCGCCTGGCCATCGGCGGTGAGCTGAACTACCTGTACGGCGAGAGCAAGATCTTCGACAGCAGCACCGGAACCTTCGAGAGCGAGGACCGTGCCTTTCGGCGTACCGACGTGAACGCACTCCTCTCGTGGATGCTCGTGGACGGCCTCATGCTCCGCACCCGTTTCGGCGCAGAAGGACTCCGCGACGACGACATCGACAACGGCTATTTTCTCGATTTCGCGCTCTCAATAGACTCCCGGCGTTTTCCCCTCGGTGTCCGGGCAGGCAGCCACTTCAAACTATCTCCAAAGGACGGGCGCGGCTTCGAGGCCCTGTCCTGGGCCGTGCGCATCTCCGGCGACGAGGGTCCATCGCTACCCTTCCATCTTCCTCCCACACGCGCGGTGCTCTTCGAAATCGAAAAGCGCATCGATTCCTACGGCGAGGCCCGGTTGATGGCCCTGATGGATCGCGTAACGGACGACAAGGCAGTGGATATCTTCGTGATCCGACCCGACGCGAAGACCATCACCCTCGATCAGGCGCTGGACATCAGGCGACGAATTCGCGAGATGAACGCGGCGGGAAAGAAGACGGTCTGCTACCTCACGGAGGCAACGTCCTCGGTCTATCTGGCCTGCGCTCCCGCCGGAGAAGTATGGATCAACCCGGCCGGGGGTATCCGCCTCGCGGGGATGTCCATGAGGTCCGTCCACTTCAAGAACCTGTTCGACAAGATCGGGGTTCAGGCGGACATCGTTCGCATCGGCGAGTACAAGAGCGCCCCGGAAACCTTTACCAGAACATCCCCCACAGATTCCTCCGCCCAGGCAACCGACCGTTACCTCGATTCGGTGTACGCACACGTGATCTCCAACCTGGAGAGAGACCGGGGATTCGCCGATCATGACGCCGCGAAGAAGGTGATCGAGGACGGGCCCTACACCTCGTCAGAGGCGCTGGCAGCCGGCCTCGTGGATCGAGTGGTACCTGCGGACAAGCTGGTTGAAGAGCTACAGACCCTGTCCGACGGGCCGGTGGCGGTGAACAACGAATACGGCAAGAATCGCCTGCGACACAGATCCTACATCGACGCTCCGGCCGTTGCGGTGGTGCACATCGACGGGGATATTGTCGATGGCGAGAGCGTGGATATTCCCTTCTTCAACATCCGGATGACGGGCGCCAAGACGATGACCGCAGAGCTGCGCAAGCTCGCCGAAAATCCGGACATCGCTGCGGTCGTGCTCAAGATCAACAGCCCGGGAGGATCGGCGCTCGCCTCGGACATGATCTGGCGCGAGGTCATGGCCCTCCGAGAGAAGAAACCGGTGATCGCATCCCTGGGAGCGGTGGCGGCCTCGGGAGGCTACTACATCGCATCCGCCGCCGACGTCATCTACGCGGAACCCACCACCCTGACAGGCTCCATAGGCATCTTTTACGGCAAGGCCGACGTGTCCGGACTCCTCGGAAAGATCGGCATCGACACCACGACCTTCAAGCGGGGCCCTCATTCGGACATGGAGTCCTGGACCCGCATGTATACCCCGGAAGAGCGACGTAAACTGCTCGGCCAGATTCGCGAGTACTACAACCTGTTCCTGGATCGCGTGGTCGAGGGTCGCGGTAACGGTTTCACCCGAGAGATCGTGGACAAGCGCGGGCGCGGCCGGATCTGGTCAGGAGCCGACGCAAAGTACCATCTCCTGGTAGACGAACTCGGAGGTTATCCCGAAGCACTGAACCACGCTCGCAATGTCGGTTTTGTGAGCAGGAGCACCAAGATCTACCATGTTCCAAAAGTAAAAAAGGGTCTCCTGCGACGGCTCTTCGGTCTGATGAAGACATCGACAGGCACCACCACACCGCTGGATGCGCTTCTTGGAAGCACTGAAATGAAGAGCGCTCTCAAAGCGCTTCTGCCGTTCGCCGTGTCGGATCACGGAGCGCCTCAGGCCAGGCTACCGTTCGCGATCCTCGACGAATAGCTACTTACTGCACCTCCATCATCTCGACCTCCAAAAACGGGTACAGATCGGTCACCGATTGGAGCTTGTACTCGAACTTGTCGTTTATCTGCTTTATTTCTTTCCGCTGCTCATCCTCCTGCCCTGAGGGTTTCTGCGTCTTTATCAGGGAGAGCGCGTAGTTCTTCAACCAGGAGGATCGCTTGACGACCTCCTTCATCTCATTCGTCATCGGGACCGATCCCGTGGGTGTGTCGAGAGCTTCGACTCTTCGAATCCCGTCGCACATTTCGATGACATCGGAGGCGTACTCGGACGTTCGCTTCTCATCGATCGCCCGCTGGATGGCGCGCGGATCGTAGCACCCGCCAACGGCCGTCTTGAGAGCCGACTTTTCACGGGGATCGAGGTTCAATTTCGATTCGCCCGGCGTCTGCAAGCGCTCTTCCGCCTCCGCCTGCTTTTTGCGCATGGCCTGTGTGAAACGCTCCAGCTTCTTCTTCATGACTTGAAGCTTTTCTGCGTCCTCTCCGCTGGCCGCTTCCATAATGGTGCCCTTGAGCTTCGGCTCCACCGGCGGATCCCCGTCGCCGCCAAGAACCAGGAAGGCCGCAACCGCGCCTCCGCACAACAACACGGCCACAACGATCATCACCCATTTCCCGCCGGTTCCACTGGAGCTCATCTCAATTCCTTTCCTTGTACGCCGCAGGTATTTTCCCAGGAAATTCGCGCATCCACAACAACAGGTTTTTCTTGACCCCTGGAGCCGGAGCCGCTAAACACCCATTACTGTTCTTTTGTTCAGTAGTCTGCAAGGGCGATGGGATGTATCAGGAATCGGACACATGGAGATAGCTATCATCAGCACGGGAAACGAGTTACTGCGCGGCGCCATCGCAGACACCAACGCCGCATGGATCGCTTCTCGCCTGTACGAACGAGGCCTCCAGTTATCCAGAATCATCGTCGCGCCCGACGATCATGACGAGTTGGTTTCTGTTTTTCGACAGGCGTACAATTCGTTTGACCTGCTGATAGTTGGGGGGGGGCTGGGACCCACCATCGACGACATGACCGCCCGCGCCGCAGCTGCGGCAGCCGATCTGTCGCTGGTCCGTTCCGATGACGCGGTCCGCCGGATCTCGGCCGTCTTCGAACGCCTCGGCAAGCACATGAACGAGACAAACCTCAAGCAGGCGGATCTGCCGCAGGGCTGCGAGATCGTCGACAACCCCGTAGGCACCGCCCCGGGTTTCGCGCTGCAAACCGAACGCGCGCATGCCTTTTTTCTTCCGGGGGTTCCCCGGGAAATGAAGCCCATGTTCGAGAACAGCATTCTTCCAACCCTCGAAGACCAGAGCTCTGATCAACATACCTCCACTTTCAAATGCTACGGCATGGGCGAGTCCGATATCCAGGCGGTTCTGGCCGAGTTTCCGGCTTCTCACCCGGGTATCGAATTGGCTTTCCGACCGTCGTTCCATGAGATATCCATCACCTTCAAGGCTCCGGATGCAGCCACTCTTGACGCAGCACTGGCACATGCTCGACAGATCCTGAAGGAAACTGTTTTTGCATGGGAAGACATCGACATTCCCACCGCCCTGGGACGCGCGCTCCTTGACAAAAAGTTCACCATGGCCGTCGCCGAATCTTGCACCGGTGGGCTCATCGGACACGAGATCACTCAGGTGCCGGGCTCATCGGCGTATTTCAAGGGCGCGGTTATATCCTACGACAACGACGTGAAGATCGGCTTGCTCGGTGTCGACAGGCAGCTCATCCTCGACCACGGCGCCGTCAGCGCACAGGTGGCGACCGCCATGGCAACGTGCGCAAGAACGATCTTCGACAGCGATATCGCTCTGGCGACCTCGGGCGTGGCGGGGCCGGGCGGCGGAACGGAAGAAAAACCCGTCGGCCTGGTGCACATCGCCGTGGCTCACGGAGGCGGGATCGAACATCGTGAGCGCCTGTTCAAGGGCTATGATCGCGCGAGGGTCAAAAAGGCGGCCGCGTGGATGGCCATGCGAATGGCGCTGAATATCATATCGGAGAAGAGATGAAGACAATACGGAGTTTCCTGGCCCTCAACATCGACCTGCACTCCGTGCGTTCGATTGACTCGGAGCAGCGGATCCTGCGAGACAAGTGTGAGGAGGCGGGCATCACGGTCAAATGGGTCCCTCCCCAGAACATGCACCTGACCATGCGTTTTCTCGGCGAGATCACAGAGCCGATGATACGGGCTCTCAAGAACACCGTCGAACAAGTGACGCGCTCATTTCCACCCTTCGAGATGGAGACGTCGGGGTTGGGGGTGTTCCCTGACACCAGGAACCCCCGGGTCATATGGGCGGGGGTCCACAGCGACGGCGCGCACCTGGAGCGCCTGTACACGGCGCTCTCCAGGGTCCTCGAAGAAACGGGATTCAAAACAGAAAACAGGCCCTTCAAGTCGCACGTGACCATAGGGAGGATCAAGAGCGGCGACGCCGCCGCTGTGATCGGTTGCCTCGAAGAAAGCGACAAGGTGGTGTTCGGGCGCTCGAAGATACGCGATCTCGTATGCTATCGTAGCGCCCTGCACGCGGTCGGTGCGGACTACCACTTGCTGTGGAGCCTTCCCCTGCTAGGCCGGGCGCCTCGGCCTACCACTGAAACACAGCCCACCGACCCCGGCGGTGAGACCAAGGAGTAATCGACAGATGTCAGCAAACCAGAACAAGAATCGTGATCGGGATCTGGGTCTCACCATCAGCGCCATAGAGAAGAACTACGGCAAGGGCGCCATCATGCGCCTCGGCGACGGACAGACGCTACTGGACGGCGTGGAGGTGATCCCGACCGGCGCGGTCAACCTGGATGTGGCTCTCGGCGTGGGGGGATACCCCAGGGGAAGAATCGTCGAAATCTACGGGCCGGAAGCCTCGGGCAAGACCACCCTTACCCTCCACGCGATCGCCCAGGCCCAGCTCCAAAACGGGATCTGCGCCTTCATCGACGCGGAGCACGCCCTCGACATCGCCTATGCCCGCAAGCTCGGCGTGAAGACCTCGGAGCTGCTCATCTCCCAGCCGGACTGCGGCGAGCATGCCCTCGAGATCACCGACATGCTCGTCAAGTCATCGGCGGTGGACCTGATCGTGATCGATTCTGTTGCGGCCCTCACGCCGCGCGCAGAACTCGAGGGAGACATGGGAGACTCCCACGTGGGGCTGCAGGCGCGTCTCATGAGCCAGGCCCTGCGAAAGCTCACAGGGAACCTGGCCAAGTCGAAAACGTGCATTATGTTCATCAACCAGATCCGCATGAAGATCGGGGTCATGTTCGGCAGCCCGGAGACCACCACCGGCGGAAACGCGCTCAAGTTCTACGCGTCCCAGCGGCTGGACATCCGACGGATCGGGGCCATCAAGCAAGGCGACCAGGCGGTAGGCAACCGCACACGGGTGAAGGTGGTCAAGAACAAGATGGCCCCGCCTTTCCGCGAGGCCGAGTTCGACATCATGTACGGCGAGGGGATAAGCGCCGAGGGTTGCCTCGTCGACATGGGCGTGGCGGGAGACATAATCGAGAAGAGCGGCGCATGGTACTCGTTCCAGGGCACTCGCATCGGCCAGGGTCGTGAAAACGCCAAGGAGTTCATGAAGGACAACAAGGACATCGCGGCGAAGATCGAAGACCTCGTTCGCGAGAAAAACGGGCTCAAGAAAAAGAAGGGCACAGAGTCGGAACAGCCCGAGATAAAAACCGACGAGAAGCCCGGCAAGAAGAAATAAGTGTTCTGGAAGATCTTCGAAGCCGTCATCCGACTGTTCTACTTTCGCCGTTTTCGCGCCGCGAAAAAGATCGGCGTGGCCGGACAACTGCTGACGGACGGCAATCCCCAAAAAGCCCTCACCTTGCTGGAAAAAACCGGCGCAAGTCTCCACCAGTCCCTGCTTCCCATCTACGCCTTTACCAGGGGCAAGATCCTCGACGCCCTCGGTCGCGAGGACGAGGCGCAGGAGGCTTTCAGGTTGGTGGTGCTCGCCGATCCGGAAAACGCCAGGGCTGACCTGGAGCTGGCCATCCTGTGCGGCAAGGGGTTCCGATTCGATGAATGCGCACAATGGCTGGACCGCCTCAAGGAGAAGGACGACGCCGAGATTCAGGAACAGGCGAGCGGCATCCTCGCCCTCCTCGATCAGGTGACCTCCGGCGAGCGCGGCATGGAGTTTGAGGAGCGCGCTTTTCAGATGGCAAAAAAGGATATCGGAGAGAACGGCGCCACTCCCGGGTTCCCTCCAGACATGGAGATCCTCGATGAGTGGATCTCGCGAGACCCGGACGCCGCGAGGGATCTATTCGACGAGATCGCCCTGCTCGTGGGGCAATCGGAGGTCGCGAAGGGAGGTTCATGGAAGGTGAGCCTGTCTATCGACCGCTCAGTGATCGTTTACGATCACGGAAGCGAAATCAGCCCTTTCGAGATTGTCGCCGACCGGTTCGAATCGGACGACCTTTCTCTGTCCGAGCTGATCGAAAAAAGGTGCCATCGCACACCCTGACAACAGGGCCGGTCATCATGACGCGGTTGTCCTCGTTCCAGTGGATCAGGAGATCGCCTCCAGGCAGGTGTATGGTCACCGGGACGCGATCGAGCTTCCCGTCGATCGCCCCCGCCACCGCCACAGCGCACGCCCCCGTGCCGCATGCCATCGTCTCACCGCAACCGCGCTCCCAGACCTTCATGTCCGCCTCGGCGGGCCCGATCACCTTCACGTACTCCACGTTGGTCTTGTCAGGGAAGACCTCGTCCGTCTCCACTGCGGAACCTTCCGCGCGCCAGTCGAAATCGTAATCCTCGACAAACGCCACCGCGTGAGGATTACCCATGGACACGGTAGTGAATCTCCTGCTGCGAACCGTGATGCCTGTGCGGTCATGCACGGGCTCTCCCATGTCCACCCGCACAAGGCCGTCGTCGAGTAACTCCGTGCCGATGATTCCCGCTCCTGTCTCGATGGAGAGACCGGTCTTGTCGGTTAACCCCTCTTCCACCACAAAGCGCGCGAAACAGCGGATACCGTTGCCGCACATCTCCGCCGTGGAGCCGTCCTCGTTGACGATGACCATCTGGAAATCAGCGGTGGAAGACTCGCGGATCAGGATGAGCCCATCCGCGCCGATGCCGAACTCGCGGGAGCAAACCGCAACCGCCAGATCCGAGATCTTCAACCTTCCTGATATCCGATCGTCCCGATCGTCCATCAGTATGAAACTGTTTCCCAGACCGTGCATCTTGGTAAAGGTGTATTTCATCTATCTCATTCCCGTGATCACTCCTTCACACATCTGGCCCATGCGTAGAAGT
>JAUVAN010000133.1 GCA_030591725.1 Deltaproteobacteria bacterium | reverse complement strand
TTTTGTTCCGATGGTTGGGGGTGGAGAATAATCCGGGTGGGGAGCTAGTTCTTGGTGATCTTGACGAGCAGGTACTCTACCTGGCCCCCGCATCCCTTGCCCGCCTTGAGCCACACCTCTCCGGTGTTCTGCTTGCCCATGAGTTTGGTCTTGCACTCGCCGATGAGGTCGTTGGCGGTCAGGTCCTTGTCCCACACCATGAAGTTGATGTGGTCCGTGTCCGAGAGTGACATCCCGCCGGTTTCGTTCCAGACCGGGTAGTAGTTCTCCTTCTTGATCGCGGTGGTCATGAACGGAGCCTGGGACTTGTAACCGTTCTTCCATGCCTCCACGAAGACGTCTGCTTCCTTGCCCCCGGCCTTGCCGGCGAGACTCGCCAGAAGACCGCCGCCCTTATTGGTTTTGGGATCCACGTCCCATGTGGAGCCGTCCTTCTTGGTCTTCTTGATCTTGGCCTTCACGATTTCGATGGAATAATTTCCCTTGGGGACCGATGGGGTTCCCGCCGAGGATCCGCCGCCGCCGGAAGTGCCACCGCCACCGCCGGAAGTATCCGGTGCCTTGAGACCGATCTCGAGGGAATATACAAAACCAAAGCCTTCGTCCGCAGTGTAAAGAACAGCTTTTCCGCCTCCCGCGTTGGCCCTCTGAACCAGCGGTACGGTAACGCGCCCGAGCTCCTCGTCGCCGTCATCATCTTTGTCCCACACGCTGATGACGCATTCGTCGCGCTCGTCGAGGTTGAATTTCTTGTTTTCGTATCTCCATGTGGCGACCATCTTGTTTTTGGCCACGTTGGTCTTGTGCCCCTGTCCGTGTCCACAGCGTATGTGCACGAAAACGTCCGGGAAGGCGTCGGTCCCGCCCACGAGGCTCACGCCCAGATTCAGCGCCTTGGCGGCATAGTCGAAACCGCTCTGGGAAGTGGGGGGCAGGGCGCCGATCTTGGAGACGGCCGTGCCGATGGCCATCTGGGCCTCGCCGGAGCAGTCGTCCCAGCACTCGCCGCTGGGCTTGCCGGGGACAATCTGCGCCTTCTTGACGGAGAGAAGATACTGTTTGGGTTGGCGATTGGGTTGGTTGTTGGCAGGCGCCCTGGGGAATACAGCCGGTCCCTTTGTTGCCACGGGCTCCGGTTCGGGCTCCGGCTCCGGTTCGGGCTCTGCCACGGGCTCTGCCACGGGCTCCGGTTCGGGCTCGGTTCCTGGCTCGTCAACTTCTTCCTCGTCCGCCTGGCCCGCGTCGCCCACACCCGCATCCACATCCCCCGATGTCTTGGATTTGGGTTTCTTGCTTCCGCAGCCAGAGGCCATGAGCGCCACCAGAAGTGAAAGCAACAGTACGCTCAATATGGATGAAAATATTTGTCGCATGACTCCCTCATTCATTGATGCAATCCCACTATGAGGATTGATTATCGTGTTCATGTGCTTGTTCACGGGTGAGTCTATTGGGGAAATGCTGAGGTTTCAAGTAGAAGCTTAACCGGCGTCGCCCGCGTCCGGGGAGCCACCGTCAGCATCTGTGTCGGTATCGGTGTCGGTATCGGTGTCAGTGTCGGTGTCCGTGTCCGAATCAGCGTCCGTGCCTGCGTCCGGCTCGCAATCGACCGCGTCCCAGTCGCACGTGCCGCCGCAGTCGCAGAATTCGTCCTCATCGTATTCGCAGGTGTTTTCCACTGTACAGCATTCGTCATCGTCGCTTCCCAGTTCGTATCCGGGGCAAAATTCGCCCTTTATTTCGACAGTGGAGCCTTTTGTGAGGTTGTCCATGAAGAGATCGCAGGCCACGATGGTCAGCGTGGAAATGGTGAGCATCCCGAGAACTACAATTGTGTATTTCATCTCAGAACCTCCATTCCAGTCCGGTCCCGACTGCGTTTGGGCCAATCACCGGTGTGAACGCGAAGGCCACTTCCTTTTCCATGGTTTTTTTCGGTGCGAACACGGCCATGACCAGGATGCCGACAAGGGAGAGAGTAAACCCCGACGCCAGAAAGATGGTCGAACTCACGGCCAGCCTGTTGCGGGTGTCCAGATCTCCGTGCTTGCTCGGCGGGCAGGAGCCGTCGGGGCATTGGTCGGCCAGATCCCCGTTCAGCTTGAGTGCAACGCCGCCGGTGACGCCTCCGGCCGCGAGTAGCGCGCCCCCGATACCAAGGGCCCAGGCTCCGTGGATCCGCAATTGGGGATCCCTGACCAGGATCACCTCTTTTTTTTCCTTCTTGAATTTTTCGTCGCAGGCCGCCCTGCAGGCCTTTTTTGATGTCGCGTCGTCACAGGTCGGCGGTGTCTCCGGCGCATCCTGTGCGAGTGACCGTCCCGGCATGATCGCCAGAATGATTCCCACCGTCATACCGATCCAAGAAATTGAACGCACATGAGCCTCCAGATCGTTGCGTTGTTCTCTCTTCATGAGTCCTTGCAAGAATAGCGCATCATTGAGTGGGGGTATAGTTTTCCGATCCCAGGTTCATGTCCAGCTTGAGGCCGCTACCCAGTCCGGGCCCGGGGGAACCGCCCATTCCGCCGCCCAGGCCAACGTCGAGCTTGATGCCGCT
This sequence comes from Deltaproteobacteria bacterium, assembly GCA_030591725.1. Taxonomy (GTDB): domain Bacteria; phylum Myxococcota_A; class Polyangia; order JAAYKL01; family JAAYKL01; genus JAUVAN01. The sequence goes on along the minus strand of JAUVAN010000133.1, from coordinate 7,293 downwards.
GCCGAAGCTCTTGCCGTCGGCGTCGAGCTTGAGCTTGTGTTCTCCAGCGCCTGCGTCCTTGTCTGTCTCGGCCGACGCAACTTCGTCCTCGTCGTCGAGATCGTCGGGTTCATACCCGAAAAGGCGTCTGATGTCCTGCGCGATATCGGGTGAATCCGCGCTCTTGATGATCTTGTCGAGGGTGGCTCTCATCTCGTCGAAACGGGCGGTCGTTTTATAAATACCTGCAAGCGCGATGAGAGATGAGAGGCTTTCTTCCGACAGTCGTACTGCCAGCTCGGCCTTTTGCACGGCCTCCTCGCCTTCGGACTGAGCGGCGTGGAACTGGGCCCAGAACAGCGCGATGGCGGGTGAGTCCGGATCGAGACGCTCGGCCAGGGCGAGCTCCGGTTCGGCCTCGGTAAATTCTCCGCGCATCACATGGATCATGGCCAGGACGGCGTGGGCGCGGGCATAATCGGACATCTTGGAGAGCGCTATCTGGACCTCGTTCTCCGCTCTCTTGCCCGAAGGATCTACGAGCAGAAGCATTTCCGCCAGATTGGTGCGCGTGACCGCGTCGTCGCGCATCTTGACGGCCTTTTCGAATTCGGCCAAAAATTCCGTCGATGCTCCCCCGGCCGCGAATATCAAACCCCGGATCGATCTGAACAGGGCGCAATTAGGAGCCAGTTTGATCGCGATATCGCCCTGTTTGTGGGCCGCAGAGGTATTTCGCGATACGAGCAAGGTGAGGGCCTTGTGCGCGTGATACGGCGCAACGGCCTCCTCGTCGGGCAGGATATCCATGTCTGCCATTGCGCTCTTGCCCGAGCGACCCGCGTAGGGGTCGAACAGGGGCGCCGCCTTTTCCTTCGATCCCTTGCCCATGACCACTCCGTAGCGGCCGAACTTGCCTGCCGGGTCGGCTGGTTTCTTTTCTCCCTGGAAGGAGTGGATCTGTGCCAGGAAGGCATTGATGCCCTGGGATCTGGCCATGGCGAGCAGGAGGACAGCCAGCTCGTAGCTCTTTACCTTGACGGGCTTGTCTGTGTCTTTCTGGAGTTCGGCCAGGAGTTCGCTTGCGGTGCGCGGACCTTCCTTGTCGGGCTCTCTCTGGGAGTGGGGGGTCCACTTGCCCTCTTTTTTCAGCCGGGTCAGGGCGTCCATCATGGCCTGGAGCGCCTCTTCGTCGTCCTTCCCGTCCGCGACCTCCTGTGCAAACTTCTCGATGGCCTCCGCAACCTCGAAAGGAAGCACGACATCCTGTGCTGCGACACCGAATTGTTCGAGAAGGTCTTTCAGCGCGTTTTCCGATTTCGGTTCGGTATCCGCGTCCCCGTTATCGGAATTCAGATAGAAATATAACCCGATTGAACCCGCAACGACGGCCACCAGGATCATTGGGACGAGCCTGGATCGCCTGGGGTTCTTTTTTTCATCAGTCTTCTGATGTGATTTCTCTATGTTGTGGATTCCCATGCAACGGGGACATCTCGGCTTATCGGAACCGGTCGAATCAAACTCGTGATCGCAAGGAACGCATCGGTATTTCATGAACGTTTTTCTCCATTGAGGTGCTGGTTGACGCCAATAGTGATTAATTGATCGTGCTTCCAGTTGTCAACGCATGGGCACATGCATTATTTCGAAACCTTGACGTAAACCACAGCAATTGCGTAATTCAATTCATAATGGGCGACAGGCAAGGCAAATTTGAAGGACAGTGCCCGCACTGTGGTACGCGGGTAGACCCTTTGAGGGCAGGCGCGGTTTCCATTGTCCAGGGCCAGATTGCGCATTTCTGTTCGCCCACCTGTCGCGAACTCTATCTCAAGAGAGAGATCGCTCCTCCGCGCAAGCCCAATGAGTCCGCGAGGTCGTCCGAATCCGAAAAGGGTAGCGAGGAGCCCAGCTCCAGTGCCGAGGTCACCTCGACCGAACCCGAAGAAAAACACCCTGTGCCGGTCTGGGGCGGGCTGGAGATCGGCAAGCTCCGGTTGGCGTTGCCATACCTCATCGAGCTTTGCGCATTCATCCTCACGGTGGTTGCGCTGGGCCTGATCCCGAGTCGGGTGCTCGGTGGATTTCTCGTGCCTTCCATCGCAACAGCAGCCGTGCTCGTGCATCTGGTCATGAGTATCTTGCGAGAGCGAAGGGGCGGATTCGCCCGGATCGTCGAGTCGACGACTGTCCCCATTGCCGCAGCCATACTGGTAGTTATCGCTGCGTGGGGAGATCTTGCAAAAGTTCCCTCCATGTGCGCCGTCGGTTTGCTGGCGGCGGAGCGTATGGGTCGCTTTATCGAGATCCTGGGTCGTCGCAGATCAGGGATCCTCGATGTGATCGCCGGGAAGTCACCGACTCTGCTGGCAGATGAGTGGCGCGATAACTCGATCACCGCCGCGCGAATTCGAAGAGTGACCATCGTGCTCGAATGGGCGAGGTTTCCCGTGGCGGTGTTGATAGGACTCCTGGTCTGGCTTTCGGCCGGCTCCCCGATCGTCGCGCTGCTGGCCGGCGCCATTGCGCTGGCCGGGATCAATCCTCGTGCATTGCGGATGGCCACGGGGGATGTGCACATGGCGGTTGCCCTGTCGGCGGTCAACAAAGGCATCGTGATACGAGATGCGCACGCCGTCCAGCGCGTGGCTTCGGCCCGTGTGGTGTTGTTTCTCGCTCGGCGTTCCCTGTTCTTGCCCACAATAAAAGTAGTGAACTGGCAAACGGTGGAGGGTGAGGACGAGAAGGAGGTCATGCTGGCGCTGGCTTCGCTCGAGTCCAGAGTTGACGGGAGATTCGCGAAGGCCGTTCTGGAGTTCGCGAAGGGGATGGGGAGCCCTTCCCTCGAAGAGATGGAGGTGTCGGTCATTCCGGGCAAGGGAGTGGTGGGTGAGACGTCGCGTGGGCGCCTCGTTTGCGGCACGCGGGGACTCCTTCTTGATGAATCGATATTCACAGCCAGGTACGAAGACTGGGCCGCGAACGTGGAGAAGAGCGGTCGCCGCGCATTGTTCGTTGTCCTCGATGATCGGATCGTCGCGATGTTCGGTGTGGAAGAGGAGCCGGCGCAAAAGGCCATGGAACAGATGCGCCGCCTGATGTTGATCGGGCTGGATCCCGCGATGGTGACCTCCGCCGAGGTCGATTCCGCCATGGCGATGGGGGTTCGACTTGGGATAGAGAACGTCAAGTTCGAGACCACGGAGGATGACCTTGACGCGCTCATAGAAGAGATCAACGCCACGGGGGACAGGGTGTTGCTGGTCGGGCACGGCCGGGCGTTCGAGACGTGTCTCCGGTCGGCCGAAGCGGGAATAGCGATGGGATCGAGTGATTCCAGCATGGCCGGGATCGATGCGAGGCAGCAAGGTCTCGAAGAAGTGGTCGATGTTATCTCGTCGATCCGTGCGGCCCGCGCGAGCGTGGCTTTCAACCTGGTGACAGCTACGATCGCGGTCATGATGGGACTGGGTCTCGCGTCCAGCTGGCATTATCCGTATGCGGTTATCGTCGCCGGCGCTTTCGGTTTCCTGTCGTGCGCCCTGTCGACGTTCAACGGACCGTTCGTCGGGATAGCCAAAATGAAGAAGGCCTCCGGTGTGATCTACGGGCGACTGAGATCGATTCTTGGGCTCGGCCGGGCATAGGTTTATTGATGCGCATCCGCCATGTACTACATATAGTCAGTATCCTGGTCGCCGGTCTGGGCGTCACGATGATGATCGCGGCTGTCGTGGCGCTCGGGTATCGCGAGGAGGATCTGTTTTCGCAGATAGTGGCCGCCGGAGTCACGATCGGCGTCGGGCTTCTGATCTTTTTCCTGACGGGGCGGGCGCGCGAAAAACTGGAGATTTCCCACCGGGGCGCCTTCGCGGTTGTGACGTTCGGATGGCTGGCCTGTTGCCTGTTCGGCGCGTTGCCCTATTTTCTGTTCGCACATCTCCCGGCGGTGTGGTTCTCGGATGCGACAGAGACCATGTCTCCTCCGGATTGCGATACCGGCGAGGGCCTTGGGGTGGAGTTCTGCTCGTTGACCAACTCGGTCTTTGAGTCCACTTCGGGCTTCACGACGACCGGGGCGACGATCCTCGAGAGCGGGTTGTGGAAGCAGCGGGAGAGCAGGAAGGGAGGTCTTCCCCACGGGCTACTGTTCTGGCGAGCGTTGACGCACTTCCTGGGCGGAATGGGGATCATCGTTCTCGGAGTGGCGATTCTGCCGCTGCTCGGCGTGGGCGGCATGGAGCTGTTCAAGGCTGAGGTGCCTGGTCCGGTCAAGGACAAGATCGCGCCCCGGGTAGCTGAAACCGCGAGGCTTCTGTGGAAGGTCTACGCGGGCCTCACGGTGCTGGAGTTTGTGTTGCTGTTGTTTACAGGGCAGGGGCCTTTTCTGGCAGCGTGTCATTCGTTTGCGACCATGGCGACGGGTGGGTTCTCTCCCCTCGCCGCGTCCATCGAGGGACTCCGCAGCCCGTTCGCAGAATGGATCATCATCGTGTTCATGTTTCTTGCGGGCGCCAACTTCGGCCTCCATTTTGCCAGCCTTCGCAAGGGGAGACCGATCCACTGGAGGGATCACGAGTTCAGATTCTACGCATTGATCACGATGGTGTTCATCATGCTCATCGGGGCAGGTGTGCTGGTCGAGAGTGGAATGGGCGCCCACGGAAGCATCAGGGCAGGCGCTTTTCAGACCGTGTCGATACTGACCACAACCGGGTTTTCCAGCTCCGATTTCGCGGTCTGGGGGATTGGAATCCAGACCCTGATCTTCCTCCTGTTTTTCGTTGGAGGGTGCTCGGGATCCACCGGCGGCGGGATCAAAGTGGTGCGTGTTCTTCTCATGGCGAAGCTCGCGATTCGAGAGATCAAGCGGCTCATTCATCCTCACAGCGTAATCCAGACAAAGCTCTCGGGGCGCGTCGTTTCGGGGGAGGTCATCCAGTCAGTTGCCGGTTTCGTGATGCTCTACCTGTCCATATTTTTCGTGTCGGTGGCAATTTTGGCGGTCGGTGGGCACGATTTCAAGACCTCATTGACCGCGGTCGGCGCGAGTATCGGGAGCGTCGGCCCTGGTCTCGGGCCGGTGGGTCCGGCGGGCAATTACAACTTTTTCGCGATGCCGCACAAATGGTTGTTGATGTTCGACATGATCGCGGGTCGCCTCGAGATATATTCCGTGCTGATAGTTCTCTCCCCGGGGTTCTGGAGAAAGTGATGTCAGCGATCTGAATTGCGGATTATTCGGATTTCTCGACGACTGGAACGATGGCCTTGAACGCGTGGAAGATCGCGCCGTCCAGGGTCAGTTTTCCGTGGACACCCGGTCCGAGCAGGTGCATGACGCTCTTTTGCGGCCACTCGCAGTTGTCCTTGTTCTTCTTGGGGGCCATGGCGTCGCCGAACCCAAGCCATTTGGCTGCGTCCAGGCAGGTGAGATCCTCCGGAACCTTCTGCACGAGTTCAATGGCGATCTCGTCGTCGGAGAAGCGAACTTTTAGGTGTTCGGTGTAGTGGATCCAGCCCTCTTTCTCTTCGAGTCTGCGTGCCTTTTTCTCCTCCCGGGTTTCGGGCTTTTCCGGTGCCAGGAGGGTTTCAATATCGTCCCTGGCCTTTCCGAGCAGCTCGGAGATCGGCATTGCCGGAATAGTGGTCATGCCCACGCCCAGCTGCAGGTTGCCCGCCATGGCCGTTTCGGGCCGTGCCTCGGACGCGTCCGTGACCCCGGCGTCGGCAGACGGCGCACCCATCGAATCGGGAAGAATAATCTCGTCGATTTCGGAGACCTCGTTAAACTCCGGGGGCGGTACGAAACCGCAACCAGCAAGGAAGGCGAGGGCGCCGATAGCCCCGGCCGAGACCATTATGGCGCCGTGGATTGAGGCGAGGGTTCTTCCGGTTTGCTGATTCATGCGGTTCTCTCCATTCTTTGGTTCAAGAAAAGTGTTCTTCTTGTAACGAGGTTGCGCATCGATTTCAATCATCAATAATCCTAGTATAGTAGGACGTAGAACGATTGGAAAATATTGCATGAAATTCAGAAAAAGGTTTTTGAGAACTCCCCTGGAAGCCATGAAGATTCTGTGGCAGGCCACCGTATCTTTCGTTGCCATGATCTTCACCGGCCGGCCACATCGCGTGTCGCCTGCCTTTGCAGAGCGGATCAACCTCGCGGTTTGCGGGGTCAACGAGTGCGCCTACTGCACCCATCTTCACACCAAGCTGGCGCTTCGAAAAGGGGTAAGCGAGCAGGAGGCGGCACAGATCATCGCCGGTCACGAGGGATCGGTAGCGCCGCAAGAGGCCCGGGCGCTCGCCTTTGCAACCCGGGTCGCGGAGTCGAGCGGTTCGTTTGACACGCAGGAGTGGGATACCCTGGTGGATGCTTATGGATTGAAGAAGGCGAAACACATCCTGAACGTCGTGCGGGTGATCAATTCGGGCAACATGTGCGCCAATACGGCCGAGGCGTTCAGCGAAGAAGCGATATCCTCGCGACGCGTGCGGTTCTTTTTCACTTATCTGATGGTCGGCCCTGTGGCGTTCATGATCAAAGTAATGGGTGGATACAAGCGGAAGTAGACAGGATCAATCATGAAAATCGCGCTCATCCAACAGCACGCCACCTGGGACAGGGACGCCAATCGGGCTCGCGGTCTGGCTGCCGCCCGTGAAGCCGCCAACGCCGGCGCCCAGGTCATTGCCTTTGCTGAGCTGGCCTGCGATCGTTTCTACCCCCAGGTTCCAGCCACCCCGGAGAATCTGGACCGTGCCGAACCGGTGCCCGGCCCCACCACCGACGCTTTTTGCGCCCTGGCGGCTGAACTGGGCGTGGTCATTGTGCTGAACGTCTTTGAGCGGGGCGCCGGCTCACCCGGCCCGACCTTCGATTCCTCCCCGGTCATCGACGCCGACGGGTCCATTCTGGGCATCACCCGCATGGTGCACATCACCGAATACGAGTTTTTTCACGAGCAGGGGTACTACACCCCCGGCGACCGGGGCGTGCCGGTGTACGACACGCGCTTCGGGCGCATCGGCGTGGCCATCTGCTACGACCGCCACTATCCGGAGTACATGCGGGCGTTGGCGGTCCAGGGCGCCGACGTGGTCTTTGTGCCGCAGGCCGGGTCCGTGGGCGAGTGGCCGAAGGGCCTGTACGAGGCCGAAATGCGGGTGGCCGCCTTCCAGAACGGTTACTTCACCGCTCTGTGCAACCGGGTGGGCGAAGAGGAGAAGCTGGTCTTTGCCGGAGAGTCGTTTGTGTGCGCGCCCAGCGGCGAGGTTCTGGCTGCGGCGGGCCGGGGCACCGAC
>JAUVAN010000229.1 GCA_030591725.1 Deltaproteobacteria bacterium | reverse complement strand
CGCACCCTGGTACACTGCCGCATGCCCAAGATCGCGGCGCCAAAGGACTGCGCCGATATCGACGAGGACAGCATGAACGACAAGTTCGGCTGGTCCTACTGTGAGAATCTCAATCGCGAGGACTTCAAGGAAGCATGCGAGGACGGCAACGACAACGACAACGACGGTCTGGTGGACTGCGATGACCCGGATTGCCAGAACTGTCAGCTCTGCGGCGGCACCGAGGCGTGCACCGGCCTTTGCAAGTACATGGTTCAGCTCGCCGCGCCAGCCGAGGAAGAAGCCAAACAGCGCTCCATCTCCGTGCAGTGCCTGCAGCAGTTCTCATTCGAGGACAAGAACTGTCAGGAGGATTCCAAAAAGACGTGCGAGGACGGTCTTGATAACGACGGGAACGGCATCTGGGATTGCGACAACGTTAGCGTTGATGATGACAAGGATAACCCGCACTCCGCAGATCCCAACTGCTGCCCCATGATCAAGGAAGGCGAGTCCTGCAAACAGGTCAACACCGATTACTGCGGCGGAAGCGATGCCGACAAGATCGATGCCTGTGTAGCACACGCCAGCTTGCTCGGTTGCAACCTGTAGCCGACCGCCTTCAACACACGAGCGATATTTGCCCTACACTTCGGTTGACAGACACAAACCTCTTGGAGCCTAATTGATTGGCACCGCCATTCCCCGTGGGGGAAAAGGAGAGTCGACTCATGATCCCATCGACGTTGCGCCAGACACTTTTTTCACTCGTCGGCCTCGCGTTCATACCCGCCCTTGCCGTGCTGCATGTAGGCTGTTGCGGCGAGATCGAAGCCAGGAGCGCAGAGCTCGAAGCCAGGAGCGCCGAGCTCGAGCAGCTCAACATCTCGCGGGTCTCCGAGGTAAGAGACTTGCGCTCCAAAGTTGCGAGTATGGAGGAACTGCAGCAACAACTCGCCGCGACCAGATCCAAGCTCGACTCCACCGAGGGCCGGATGAACGATCTGGAGGCGCGAGAAGAGCTGGCTGACAAGCGGTTGCAGACTCTCAAGAACCTGCTTGAACAGCTCAAGGGCGTGATCGAGTCCGGCGATCTCACTGTGCGCATCAAGCGCGGACGCATGGTCCTCGAGCTGCCCAGCGCGATCCTGTTCAAGTCGGGCGAGGCCGACCTGAGCGACAAGGGCAAGGAGACCCTCGACAAGGTCGCCACCGTGCTCAAGGATATCGAGGATAGAAACTTCCAGGTGGCCGGCCACACCGACAACGTACCCCTGAGCAAGGACAACCCGTTCGGTAGCAACTGGCATCTCAGCGCCGCCCGCGCAGTGTCTGTGGTGCAGTACCTGGTCGAGCAGAAGGTGAACCCCAGGAACCTCTCGGCTGCGGGTTACTCCCGCTATCGCCCGGTCGCGTCCAACAAGGGCGCCAAGGGCAAGGCCCGCAACCGCCGGATCTCCATCGCGCTGATGCCCAACCTCAAGGAACTCCCCGACCTGACCACTCTCGAGGCCGAGTTCGGTCTCAAGGAGCCCGAGGTGGGGTATTGAGCATGCGTGTCCACTTAAGGCATCTTTCGGCTTTCGTCCTCGCACGCGGCCTCGGCTTACCCCGCGTAATACCTCGTCCGCGTGCTGCGGGCGCGCACGAAATCTGCCTCAATTGGCCAAGCATGTTGCTTGACCGATCACGCATTGGGCATTGAGATGAACGGGAAGACATGCCGCCTGGCCGTCCTTCTGTCCGGGGCCGGCTCGACCATGGTCAACCTACAGGAGCACATGAAACGGGGCGAGATCCCCGCCCGCATCGAGGTTGTCGTCTCCAGCCGCCGCAGGGTCAAGGGGCTGGAGCGCGCGGAGGGCCTCGGTATCCCGACGAGAGTGCTCACCAGAAAGGGCTTCAGGAGGGAAGGGGGCTTCGATGTCGAGGCCTACTCGGCCGCGCTGGCCGACCTGCTGGAGGAGTACTCCCCCGACCTGGTAGTGATGGCCGGCTTCATGACTCGTCTGGCCGAACCCCTGCTGTCTCGTTATCCGGTCATGAACGTGCACCCCGCTCTTTTGCCCATGTTCGGCGGTGAGGGTTGTTACGGTCACCACGTGCACGAGGCGGTGCTGGAGGCCGGGGTCAAGGTGTCGGGGGCGACCGTCCATTTCGCTGACGCCGAGTACGATCAGGGTCCCATCATCATGCAGGAGGCGGTCGAGGTGCGCGAGGACGACACTGCGGATACCCTGGCCGCCCGTGTTCAGGAAACTGAGCGCAAGATCTATCCGAAGGCCGTCGCCGCCTTTGCCCGGGGGCTCATTCGGGTGGATGGGCGCAGGGCGATCCTGTCATCATGGGAGGAAGAATGAAGCTGCCGAGGCACACCAGGCGTCTCCCGGCGATATTTTCGGTTCTGGCGCTCGTCGGCGGTTTCGCCTGCTCGACGCAGAAGGCCCCCAGCCCCGGCGACACCGTCCTGAAGCTGCTCGATCTACACGGCCTGGCAGGGAAGCTGCCCGAAGAGCGGACAAGGGAGAGCTCGGAGGCGGAAGTGGACAGGGCGAAGCTCGCGGCGCTCATCGTAGATCTCGATGATCACGATCCCTTCATCGCCGATATCTACGTCGGCTTCGTGCTCGGCGTTCTCGCCAGCCACCAGGCACGCCTTTTCGTCACAGTGGAGGGATCCCGCGCCGAGGTAGCGGCGGGGAGGGCCAGCGTCAAGATGCGTCTCGTAGACAGCAGCTGGAAGATAGTGCTTGGCGAGTCTGTGCCCCGTGAGATCAAGGAGCGGGCTCTTGTGGAAAAAAAGAACTACGAAGATGCGAAAGCTGCGGGCGCTGCGGTCTCTCAGTAAACCGGTTTCTCAGTTGGGCAGGCACACCTTGCGGTTATCGCTTCCCCCGCCGGTGGAGCGGCAATGGAAATCGGGATGAACGTAGGTCTCGCAGTAGTTCTCTTCGTCTTCCACATCTTCGCAGGTGACGAAACAGTAATTCTCGGGCGCTGATTCCAGCGGCGCGCACACCTGGGGAAGATCTGATTTGCATTCACCGACAACGGCACAACAATTTTCGTCGTTCTGGCAGGTGTGGGTGCAATATCCCCCGTCGACCCAATCCGACAGGCACTCGATATCCCCCTCGATGGCGTCCGTGTCCGCTTCCGGGTAACATTCCTCCGGCCCTTCGCAGGATTGCCCCGCGTACTCTTCGTTGTAATCGTCATCGTCATAATCGCAGGCTGTGACATACACGCTCGCAACCAGCAGGAATACAGGCAGAACTATGACTATTTTCATGAAGGGACCTCCTTGTGAAACAAATGTCATATTATACAGGACGTTATGGGATTACAAAAGGGGTCCCGGGTCCGCGCTCGGCTTCTTCGAGTCGTGACAGCTTTGTCCGGTGTGGTACTATCCCGCCGAGTTGATCCAACTCGGAAAAGGAGAGAGAGATGCCTGAGCTATCAGAAGCAACGCGACCCTTATATTGGAACATTTCCGCCGTGTGGCTCATGTATACGTTGTTCATCATCGCCTTCGGTATCTTTTGTTGGGGCCTGTACAGACGGGTCTCTTCGTGGAGAAAAGGAAAGCCGGATGGCGAGCGCTTTTCCGACTGGGGCAAGCGCCTGTGGTTGCTCATCAAGGAGCTCGCCCTGCAACAACGCGTGCGTGATTCCTGGCTCCCGGGCCTGTTTCACAGCTTGATTTTCTACTCATTCCTGGTCCTCGTTTTCACGACAACCATCGTTGCGCTGGACTGCGATTTCGGGACCACCCTGTTTCGGGGATATCTTTACGTGGCCCTGACCATCGGCGCGGAGCTGGCCGGTCTCCTGGTTCTTATCGGAGTGACAATCGCCATCATTCGCCGCACCGTGAAGCGTCCGAAAACATTGGACAACGGGATCAGCGACATGTGGCCCCTGTTTCTGATCGCCGCGATCATAGTAACCGGGTTCCTCATCGAAGGGCTGCGTATCTCTACCAATGGAGACGACTGGGCGGTCCTTTCTCCGGTGGGCCAGGGGCTCAGCCTCTTGTTCGTCGGGCTCTCGGAGCAGACCGGCGCCACGGCGCACAAGATCTTGTGGTGGACACACACTGTTCTTTCCATGGCGTGGATCGGCCTGATACCATACACAAAGTTTTTTCATTTGCTGGCCCTGCCCACCAATATCTTTTTTGCCAAGTTGAAACCGCGCGGCGAACTCTCCAGAGTCAACCTGGACGAGCTCATGGATAGCGACGATTTCGACGAAGACACCTTTTCAGTCGGTGTGGAAACCGCGAAGGATTTCACCTGGAAGCAGCGGCTCGATTTTGATGCCTGCATCTCCTGCGGCCGCTGTGAGGAGGTCTGTCCCGCGTACGACATCGGCAATATCTTTTCTCCCAAACAGTTTATTTCCTCGTGTCTGGACTTTCTCGACAAGAAGGCCGCAAGCGGCGGGGACGCCGGTGAAACGGAGCCTCCAACCCTGGTCGGCGAAGGGCTCGAGGGCGAGGATTTCATCTGGTACTGCCGGACCTGCGCTGCCTGTATGGAGGTCTGCCCGGCCTGTATCGACCATGTGGACACAATAATAGAGGTGAGGCGCAATCAGGTTCTGATACAAGGAGAGCTTCCGGACGAGGCCGCGCGCGCGTTGCGAACAATGGACACCACGGGCAACCCGTTCGGCCATCAGGACGACCGGATGGATTGGATGAAAGATCTGGACATTCGTGTAGTTGGTGCTGGTGAGAAGTGTGATGTGATTTACTGGCCCGGCTGTTTTACGTCGTTTGATCCGACCAAACAGCAGATCGCCCAGGATTTCTGCAAGCTGCTTTCCCAGTGCGGGGTAGAGTTCGGAGTGCTGGGCAAGGATGAAATATGTTGCGGTGATCCGGCGCGTGTCATCGGCGATGAGCGAATATTCCAGGAGGTCGTGGACAAGCAGGTCGAATTGCTCAACCAGCGTGAGTATCGTGTATTGGTTACCTCGTGCCCCCATTGTTACAACACGCTCAAGAACGAGCACCCGCAGTTTGGCGGCAATTACAACGTCGTGCATTATACGGAGTTTCTGCACGAGTTGATCTCGTCCGGCAAGCTCCAGCCCGAGTCCGCAATCACCAGGCGAATCACCTACCAGGATCCGTGCTACCTGGGGCGCTATCAAAACATTTACGACGCGCCGCGGAAGGTCATCTCGAAGGTCGCCAGCTCGCGGATCCTGGAGATGAAAGACTCGCAAAGGCGCTCAATGTGTTGCGGCGGAGGAGGTGGTCATTACTGGATGGACCTGAAGAGCGACGATCGTATCAACAACATGAGGATCCAGCAGGCGATGGATGCCGGGGCGGAAACCGTGGTCACCAGCTGCGCCTATTGCAAGCAGATGCTGGAGGACGCGGTCAAGGCTCTGGACCTTGATGAGAAACTCGAGGTGATGGATGTCGCATCTCTCGTGGTCTTTAATTCGCCGACTGTCGAACCGAGTTCAGATCCAGGTGATGGCGGTGACGGTGTACCCGTCGTAGGTGATTGACGAGTCGCTGTCGATACACGTTATCACCTGATCATCCTGGACGAGCTGGTCGTAGGAGCCGGTATAGGCTCCGGTGAAGAGGATGGTGCCCGTGCCGTTCTTCACGTAGAAATCATCGCAGCACGACTCCACATAGTAGGTGCCGGTGATGCACAGGGCCACCGCTCCGAGGCTGCTCAAGTCCCACAACTCGTAGGCGCTGTCCGATGAGTAGCAATACTCGCTATTATTGTAACCGTTAGTGTCGAAGGGGATTCCCGTGGTGTAGCTGTTGGGCAGGGGACAGTTGAGCGTGCCCCACTCCAACTGCGCGGTGAAGGTGCTCTGGAGGGGGGTTCCGCACACGTCGGTCACGTCGGTGCTCACCTCTATGGTGTAGGTTTCGTTCCAGCTGACCCCCGAGAACGCGATATCGTAGGTCGCTCCGTCTATTTCAGTGATCGAGTCGAGCGCCCCGGAGCCGCCGGATGTGGGGGTCCAGGTGATGGAAGTGCCGTCCACGTTCTCGACATCTTCGCTGAAGGTGAGCTGGTACGTGCCCGAGGTGTCGACCGCTTGCAGGGTCAAAGTGGTATCGCTTGTCACTGACGGTGCCCCGGCCACCGGATCGGCGCACTCGGTATCGGAGTCCGTATCGGAGTCAGTATCGGTGTCCGTGTCGGAATCAGTGTCCGCGTCGGAATCGGTGTCCGTATCGGAATCGGAATCCCCGCCCCCGCTGGTCTCGATTGTCGAATCCACGCATCCGGATACCAGCCCCATCAATGCGAGCGCGGTCACGAAGTATCGAGTTATTGTCGGTTGCCACATGGCAGGCCTCGTCACATTCATTGTCGGCGACTGATATGTTTTTTTTTGAACTTTCCGACGCCGTGAGGGGTATTCTATCACAGGAACTGTTAAAACAGAGATATCGTTTCTGAGCGACTTGGAGCGAAAATGAGTACGGACACTTATTCGGGAACAACTCTCGACGGCAAATATCGCCTGACCACCCTTCTGGGCAAGGGAGGGATGGGCTCTGTGTACAAAGGGGAGCACATCATCATCGGTAAGATGGTGGCTATCAAATTCCTGCACGCGGAGCTCGCGCAGAACGAGGAGGTGGTCAAACGTTTCTACCGGGAGGCCCAGGCCGCCGCCGCCATCGGGCACGACGCCATCATTGATGTGCTCGACGTGGGCATCTCTCCGAAGGGCGAACCTTACCTGGTCATGGAATACCTGGAAGGGGAGAGCCTCGGCGAGATGCTGGCCCGCACGGGTCCCATGGAGTTGGGTGCGGTGTGCGGGATCATGGAGCCGGCCCTGTTGGCCCTCAACGCCGCTCATATCAAGGGAATAGTGCACAGGGACCTCAAGCCCGATAACATCTTCATCGTTCGCCAGCAAAACGCTCCCCCGAAGATCAAGCTCATCGACTTCGGGATATCCAAATTCATCGAGGGAACGGGCGGGGAAAAACTCACCCAGACCGGTTCCGTCATGGGCACGCCGGCCTACATGGCCCCCGAGCAGGCCCGT
>JAUVAN010000383.1 GCA_030591725.1 Deltaproteobacteria bacterium | reverse complement strand
CGCGGCGAACTCCTCCAGCAATATTCGCTTGATCAAACCATCCCATGCATCCGAGCCGCCGTTCGGCAACCGGAGGATCTTTGCCCCGAGATCGGTCTGCGCACCACCCGTATCCGTATCGCTATCCAGACTGAGCTTCATCATGGACTGGAACGCGTTCACCATCTCCTCCACTTTCATCGTATCCGAGACCTCCCCGTACAGGTCGTCTCGTTCCGACGACATTTCCGAAAGGGGAGTCAACACCACCTGCACCACCCCCTGACAGTCCATCTCATCCATGTCGACCTCGCCGTCCAGGCACTTGTCCAGGTCGCCCCCTTTGCTGATGGAACCAAACTCGTAGGCGCCCACCACGATGGAGCGGACGAAATGGGTCGCTCTCTCGCAGTTGCCCACGATCATTCCCTTGCTGATGGGGCTGATCCTTGCGTTGCGCGTCCCGACTGTCACGAAGTCCAGCACCAGATTCGCGCCATCGAGAAACTCGTCCTCCAGACTAGAGGCGTTCAGAGGAAGCTCCTCATGGAGTTCCTCGATGTTCCTGATTGTAATTCTCTGGTTGGAGCGGGCGGTCTCCCTGTCCTCGTAGGCGCCCTCCAGGTGACAGTCCGGCAGCAGCTCCAGTTCGCACCCGTCATACCTGACCACCAACACGCTCTTATCGGCGGCGGACTGCAGCATCGACATGTCGGCGGAGGACCATCCCGCCAGCAACAGCTTTGCCGAGTCTTCGGTTTCCTCACATGTGGGCCCCGCGAGCCCCGTCTCGAGATCGGTCGGCGTGCTCGCCCCGCAGGACGCCGTAATTGCCAGCATCGAGATGGTCAACATTGAAAGACAGCGTTCAGATTTCATCCCCATCATTACCTCATCATTTTTTAACCAGGGCCCCTATCCAGTGTGGTCGGTTTCAACCGGAAACTCACAATCCTCGAGAAAATCCTCGGTAGAAATCCCCTCGCAGGCATCGTCGGCGGCTTTGCCTTCCGACGAACACGGATAGCTGTCGCCGTCCGCATCCTTCCATGCGCCAAAGTCTTCGCAGTTCAGGGCAAAGACGCATTTCACATTGCTGTACAGCGCTTGCAGGCAGGCATCGGAGGTCTGCTCGATGAACTGAACGCTCTCATCCCGGGTCAACCTCGATTCGCAAGCCCGGTAGCAATTGTCCCAATCGCCATGATCGAAAACAAACTGATCGTAATTGCACTTCTCCATTTGATCGCAGCGGCTCTCGCACCGATCGATCCATCCCTGCGCCACAAACGGACCCGGATCTTTTTCGCCATCGTCACATGAGATGCAGAGCAACAACGCACACAGTTGCAACACAATAAAAACCCTGAACATCCCGATCCCTTTCTCGCATCTGAACTCAATCATTATCGCACGCCGGGATTTCGGAGAAAGAAAAATCGACCCCTGCCTACCTCCTCGCCCTTCCCGCCAGAACGCAGGGATCACTCTTCCACACGTACTTTCTCACCCAGTAAAGGGCCAGGACATTGGCGAGAAATCCCCCGAAGATGAAGGACATCCAGACCGCTTCGATGGGAGCATCGAACCCGTACACCGCGATGTACGATCCGCCGACTCCGGCGACAATGACGCGCAGGGTCGTGATGATCATTGTGGGCACGCCGAAACCGAGCCCCTGGAGGATCCGCCCGCTGGTCATGCCAAAGGCCATGAACGGATAGGCGAACACCGTGAAGTGAATGTATTCCCTGCCTATCTTGAGCGCGGTCGGATCGTCAGTGAATATACCGATCAGCGTCCCGGAGACCAGGAAGGCACAAGCACCCATCACGACGGCCGTGGTGATGGCCCATCGAAATGTGTACAGCGCGGTGGATCTCACCAGGTCGGCCCGACCCGCCCCTGCGAACATGCCCACGATGGTCACCGATGCGGCCGCCAGTCCCAGGACCGGAAGCGCCACGAGCATATCCACCTTGCTACCCGCGCCGTACCCGGTAACCGCAATCTGACCAAACTTCGAAACCACCTTGTTGGTGAGCCCCATCCCCGCTGCCATGATGAGGTGGCCCGCGGTCATGGGAATACCGACAGCGGCGATCTCCTTGATAACCGTCGCCTTCGGCGGCATGAGGGACAGCCGGAAACGCGAGTTGATACGCCTGCGAACAAAAACCACGTAGACGAAACAGGACAGGGCGATCGCCTGGGCGAGCACGGTGGCGTAGGCGGCGCCCCTGATACCCCAGCCCAGGGTAAAAATGAAGATAGGATCCAGGGCCACGTTTACCAGAGTGGCGATGGTCAGAATGATCATCGGCGTCCTGGCGTCACCTTCTCCGTTCAGTACGGCACGTACGGCCGTGGAGATGAAGAACAGAGGCATGCCGATACAGATGGGAGTCAGGTAGTCCCACGCCAGATCGGCGCTCTTGCCGGTTGCTCCCATCAACGCGATCAGTTCCCGACCGAACAGGAGTCCGGCTGCGGCGAACAACACGCCGATCAATAAACCCAGGGTGAGCCCGTTGGAGGCCAGTCGGTGTGTTCTCTCCAGGTCCCTCCTGCCGATTGCCTGCGCGACTGTCGCCGTGATCCCGGTGGCGAGCCCGTTGGTGAAGGCGATGGCGGCAAAGAAGAACGCCCCGACGTACGTTGCCGCCGCAAGGGCCTCGGGCCCGAGCCGGCCGATGAACGCTGCGTCGACGATCGCGTAGAAGGCGTGAACCATGAAGCCGGCCATCATGGGGGCGGCGACTATCCACACGGCTCTCTTCGGACGCTCAATGAACTCGTCCAGCCGATCGTTGTTCTTGTCTTTCATTTCGCGGTCAGACGTCGCCTTTTCCCACGACCAGGCAGACGTTGCAGCCGCCGAAGCCGAAGGAATTGGAGAGCACTCGGTGATGATCCATGGGGCGGGCGCCCTCTGAAACGACATCGAGGTCCAGCTTTGGATCGGGCTCGTGATTGATAGTGGGAAGCAGGACAGATCTTCGGATACCCTCCGAGGTCATGATCAGTTCGATGGCGCTCGACGCGCCCATTGTGTGTCCGATCTGAGACTTGTTGGCCGAAACGGGGAGCCGGAAGTCGTCGCCGAAGACCTCCTTCAGCGCCTTGACCTCTGTGGCGTCTCCGACTCCGGTGGACGCCGCGTGAGCGTTGACAGCCTGAATGTCTCCGGGCGTGACGCTCGCGTCGGAAACAGCCTCCTCAATGCACCTGGTGATGGTCGGGAGCGTGGGCGCGACGTAGTGCCTCGCGTCGGACGTCATGCCGATACCCTCTACTACCGCCCTCACCGGCATGCCGTTCGAGTCGGCGAATCCGCGGGTGGTGACAAGGATAGCGGCCGCCCCTTCTGAGACCACGAAACCCTTCCGATCGACGGAGAACGGGCGTGATGCCTTCGCGGGGTCGTCGTGGCTGCGGTCGTCGGTTTTGCGGCTCTGAAACGCGCCGTTCATGGACGCGAATGACGCCAGGAGCGACGGGATGATCGGAAAATCGCAGGCCCCGGCGATCACCGCGTCCGCTCTGCCGGTCTGCAACAACATTGCCGCCGTTGCCACCGATGCGCTCCCCGTGGCGCAGGCCGCCACCGGGCTGAAGATGGGTCCCTTTGCGCCGGTGTGTATGGACACCTTGCCGCCCACGAGGTTGAGACATCCGTTGGGGTTGGTGAACGGGTGCGGGGTGAGCCCTTCCTGGAGCCTGGACTCGGCCTTGATCATGGCGTCCAGTCCGCCGATGGCCGAGGAAAACGTGATGCCCACGCGCCCGGCGTTGTCGTCGTCGATGGTCATACCCGCATGGACAAGCGCCTTTTGCGCCACCAGCATTGAGTGAAAGATGACAGGCG
>JAUVAN010000035.1 GCA_030591725.1 Deltaproteobacteria bacterium | reverse complement strand
TGGACGGACTGAGCAACATCACCTCGATGAGTGATGATTTTTGGATCTACTGCAACAACGCCCTGCCCGACTGCGAGGCGTGCGATCTGCTGGATCAGCTCACCAGCGGGCCCACTTCGATAGATGTCCACACCAACCTCGACGACTCTTGCACGCCCGTTCCGGCTAGTTGTCCGTAGGGGATATTTACCGAGTCCTGGTTTTGCGAGGTCCACCATAACCCGGATCGTCCATACCTACCTGATTATGTACCACTTTGCGTCGGGGGTTATATCGAAATGAAAATGATTATGGTGAGCCTTGTTGGCGTTCGGCGTGAGCATGACGTTGAATGTCTTGGCCTCATGAAGCGCGCAGGCGAAGTCCTTGAGGAAACGCCCGGCGGAAGTTTCGGGTTCGTCCTTGCAGGGAGGTTTCTTGGAGTGACGCTCGTAGGCCTCGAACAGATCGACGGTCTCGCCGTCCTCCATGACGAACCAGCGGATATCGATTGCCAGGGCGCGCCGATGCTGACTCATCTTGCCCATTTTGGCTTTCTTGTACGCCTTCTTGGCCGCCCTGCACGCTCGCCCCTTCTTACCCCGGGCACACGGGCCGTCGGGGACCTTGATCGGTCTGTAAGTGGAATAGAAAAGAACCTCTACGACACCGTGGCGCTTTGCCTCGCGAGCCAAGTTTACGAGAGCCAGCGCGAGCCGGCAATCCATCACGGCGTTCACCTGTTGCGACCGGGGCCATCTGGGGCGGATTTCCACACCTTCTATTGGCCCGTCGAGGAGCACGGGAGTGTTCACGAACGGCGTGTCGAAATCGGGTTTTCTCGTCTTCACCCCAAACCGAGCGAGGGCATCCATGCACTGCTCGTCGGTCTGTTTCCAATTCTCGAAAGCCGCTGGCACGGGCTCCTGTTGATCCGGCTGGACCACCTCCGCCACAGCCTCCTCCAAGGGCGCCGGCGCCGGCTGCTCGATCCCCCCGTCCGACTCCAATTCCAGCCCGGAGATGAACGCCGCTATGGCATCCGGATCCTCGTGGACGCCTTCCTCCTCATCGAGATCTTGTGGCTCATGCTCGGGGTCAGCGCCGCTCGCGCTCCCGGAGCCCGCCCCCATTCGCGGCAGCAACCCCGTGCAGCCCACCAGCAACAACACTACGAAAAACGATAACCTGGTAAACTGGTACATGTGGGTTCAGGGCGCCAGAAGTGTCGTGAAATGCCCCAACGAATCGGCGGTCGACCTCCCCACCGCGTAGGCCCGACCTTCGACCACTCTATACCATTCAATTATCGAGCCGCCCACGTCGATGGGATTCACCTGATCGCTTGAGGGCGTTATGGTGCCGTGTGCGACGAATGGGATGGGCAGCCCGATTGAGGTGGTCCCGTTCCCTGAGATCGTGATCACTTCTGTTCCCCAGGCGAAGCCACTCTCCACGGGCGCCTCCGCGGCAATGTGGTAGTCGGCATCGTCCAGCCACATGGAAAAACTCCCGTCGAATCCAGTGGACGATGTACCCGGCCTGACGGTCTGCGGAACATCTCCCACAGCTTCGGCGGTAAGGGTGCTGACCGGAACGTTCTTGCCGTTTGCCACAACGTTGCCTTCGAGAAGCGGACGCCACGAAAGGGTGAAGACGTGTTCTTCCTCCTGTGATGCTTCCGAGATCGCAATGGGCTCATCAGTAGTGTACGCCGTGTAGTCGGTGGCCGATGAAGCCGTGATCAACGCGGGGATGATTGTGACCTTGTAGTCGCCAGGATAGAGGTTTATCCCGGTAACACCCTCGATCTCCTCGAGCGCGCCGCTCTCGTTTGTGGAAACCCATTTTTCCACGCGCCCACCACCCACATCATTCGACTCGAAAAGGACGAAACACCCGGGCGCCGGATCCTGGAAGAACATGCCGTCGTGAGTTTTCACCGGCTTGTTCACCTTCGCCAGATACTGGACCGGGACTCCAAGCGGATCGAGGGAGAGAGCCGGGTCTCCGGTGAGATCCAGAACATTGTCAACAGCGGACGTCATGGAGAAACCGTCGATAACGAATTCTGGATGGTGCGGCTCGAAAGGCCGCGAGATCTTCAATGAGAAATCTTCAGTCCCCGAGGCGATCGTGATTACAAACTTGCCGCATTCCTCGAAGTCGTCCTCGTCGAGGCGGCACTCGGTCGTGCTCGCGGTGGATACGATACGCCCGTTCGTGGGATCCACGGCCACCACGTCGAGCCCGTTCATCGGAAGCCCGCCCTGCAACACCACGCCCTCCACTGAAGCCGTGCCCACGGGGAGGATCAGGTCCATGGGTTCGTCGTTTGAATCGTAGAGAAGACCTGATGAATCGATGATCAGCTCATCTATGTAGAGAACAGGAAAGTACATGGCCTGGAGCGGCTCGGGTATGACCATGACCCGGTACTCCCCGGGCAGCATTTCCAGATCGAAACTCATGCTGTTGTGAGCTTCGTATACGGTTATTCGCGCGGAGCGCCCCGGCAACTGGTTTCCCGTATCGGTGAATATCACCCGGGCTTCCAGGGCCGAGGTGTGATCCTCGTCCGTCCTCGCTATTGTCATGGCGTTGACGGTCACCGGAACCCGAATCTCCAGCGGCACGTCGATGTTTCCGCTCGCGTTGAGTGTGACGTCGAAGGTCTGTGAGGGTGCCCCGGTGGACGGATCGGGAATGACCTTCACGATCAGATCGCTGTCACCGGAGGGAGGTGCGATGGAGCAGAGACCAAGCTGGGGGTGACAAGTGCCTTGTGAGCAATCCTGATCTCCGTCGCAGGAGTTGACCGGCCCGTCATAGCTCCAACTTGTGTAGTCATCGGACATCTCGGCGCAGGAAACGAAAAGGACGGAAAAGAGAAAAAGAAAAACCAGCCGGATCTTCACTGGATCCCCTGTGTATCGCAAGAAATGCTGGGAAGGAGCTCCAGGGCCCAGAAAACCTCCGCCGTCCTGGCATCGTCCGGCAGCTCCTGTTGTATGAAACGACGATCGGAAACGATGATCTCGGTGAGCATCACGTCCCCCTCGTTTACGCCACCGAGGTATGTCAGGTCCAGATCGCACGTGACCGTCATCTGCACCCCGGTCTTGTGGGTTTCGTCCACTTCTTCGGCGCCGGACAACTCCGCCACACCGCAGTTGCCTCCCTCAATTTTTCCTATGGACTTATAGGGGTCTGGCCAGAGGTAGATCTTGGCGTCGTAGGTGGCCACATCTTCCTCATCGGGATCCCAGACTTTCAGTGTAAAAGTCCGATGCTCCTTGCAGACCAGCTCGATCTCATCGTTCGCCGGAGACAGCAATATCACCTGCATGGGGTAATTGACCTTGTCCTCGAACTCGATGGTGTCCGTCACCATGCACCCGGTCGCGACGATCAGGGCCAGGACGAGGGATGCTGATGCCTTGATGTACACGTTGCTCTCAGGCCTTTTCCAGGTATCGGTAGATGGTTCTTGGATCTACATCGAGATCCTTGGCGGTCTTGGTGCGGTTCCCGTTATTGCGTCCCAGAACTTCGAGCACGTAATTGCGCTGGAAGTTGTCCCTGGCCTCCGCCAGAGAGATCGTCTGCGGAAGCATCTCGTCACCAAGATCCATATCGCCGGATCCGATCATGTTTCCTTCACACAGAATGACCGCCTTCTTGATCTTGTTTTCCAGCTCGCGCACGTTGCCCGGCCAGGCGTGTTTCTTCATGGCGATGATAGCGTTAGGCGTGAAACCCTTGGCCCTGGCCTCGAATTCCTTGACGTATTTACTGAGCAGATATCGTGCCAGAAGGATGATATCGTCACCCCTTTCTCGCATCGGGGGCAAGACCACATGAAACACGTTGAGGCGGTAGAAGAGGTCCTCCCGGAAACGCCCGTGTTGAATCTCCTGCTCCAGATCGCGATTGGAGGCGGCTATCACGCGGATGTCGAGTGTCTCCGGTTTGGCGGCGCCCACCTTGACCACCTGGCGTTCCTGCAAGACGCGCAACATCTTCACCTGAAGCGACAGGGGCATCTCCCCGATCTCATCCAGGAAGATGGTGCCCGAATCCGCCGCCTTGAACTTCCCCTCGTTGGTGGAAACGGCGCCGGTGAACGCCCCCCGAACGTGCCCGAAGAACTCGCTCTCCATAAGACTCTCCGGAATGGCGCCGCAATTGACTGTCACGAACGGGCCCTTGGCCCGCCGGCTTCTCCTGTGAATCTCCCGGGCGATCAACTCCTTGCCGGTGCCGGTCTCCCCGCTTATCAGGACCGAGACCTCCGTGTTGGCCACTTTTTCAACCCTGTTGAAGACCTCGATCATTGAGGGAGAACTGCCGATTATCTCCCCAAACCGTTGATCCTTGAGTTCGTTGCTCAGCGACAACGCTTTCAATTTCAGATCATCCACGAGCAATGCGTTTTGCAAAAGAAGAGACGCCTGGGAGGCGAACACAGTGAGGAGATCCATGGTGGAGGCCTCGAAGAGCCCCGCCACGGAATCGTTTCCCAGATAGACCAGGCCCAGCAATCGTCCCCTTTCCAGCAATGGAACGCACATGACCGAGCTCAGGCGAAGGTTGATCACCGACTCGGCTCCGGAGAACTTATCGTCGCTCTGTGCATCCGAAACGATCAACGGTTTCCTGGTCTCCACAACCCTGGCAACGATGCTGTCCGACAGCTCCGCCACCGACTCGACCATCTTCTCCCGGTTCATGTTGCGGGCCACCTTTATCACCGGATCGCCGTCCTCGAAGAGCACCAGAAACCCCTTTGCGGCGCCGGTGATCTCCACCACAGCATCCATCAGCTCATCCAGAAGCACGGTCAGGGATTCGCTGTTCATCAGCTTGGACGAGAACTGTTGCAGCCGCCGCAGGGCCTCCAGCTGCACGCGACTGGACCGATCATCAGAGACGTTTCCGAGTGGCAGATCCAGCATGCTAAAGGTGAGCTGGGCGTTCCCCAGGGTGATGCGGTCCTCGTGACTGATCTTGATCTTGCGGCGTTTCTTGCCATTGACCAGGATCTGCCCCGAACCCTCTCCCTCGGTGAGATTGAAGTCGCGACCGTCGAACACTATCCGTGCGTGGTATGGATCCAGCTCCATCTGGGCGATAACCACATCGTTGCTCCGGTGAGCCCCGACGGTGGTGATGCTCTTGGTGACGCTGTACACCATCCTGTCGCCGCCCTTGGGCTTCCAACTAAGTGTCGACATTGGTTGCTGCTTTTCTTTTTAATTATTGGCCAAGTACAGCCAATACCCGCAACGAGGGAGTCTATCGGTTTTCTTGCAAACGGTAAACCGAAACGCTGCCCCCTCAGGAGGGGGTGTCTTGTGGATCGGCGGGCTGGTCTGGCTGTGGATCGGGCGTGACGTCGGGCATGACGCATTGCCCTCGGAAGACGGCGCCCTTCTCCATCTGGAAGGACGGCGTGGTGACCTCGCCGTTGATCTGCCCGGGGGGATACAGCTCCACGCAGGTTTTGGCGTTGATCTTCGCCTCCACCACCCCGCCCGTCACGATGAGAGTATCCACATTTATCGTCCCGTAGATCTCGGCGCCTGTTCCCACAACCAGGGTTTCGTCGGAGAAGATCTCGCCCTCAAAGCGGCCCTCGATGCGGACGGTGCCCATGAAGGTCAGCTTGCCTGTAAATTCGCTTTTTTGTCCGAGGAGTGATCCGGTGTTGACCTTTTCGTCCGTCATGTCAAATCCTCTCCGGGCTCCGCCCTGATGCAGCCGGTCACAACACAATTGCGCCCATTTTTCTTGGCCTTGTACAGGTTGTCGTCAACCAGCTTCATCAGATGAGTTGAACGGGCCGCCACACCACCGGGAACCGTCCCAACCCCGAGACTGATTGTCACCGGTATGCTCACTCCGTCTGGGGCGGTGATCTTCATCTCTTCGATCATGCACCTCAGGCGTTCTCCAAGGGCCATTCCACCGATCTCGTTGATCCCGCGGGCCATCACCATGAACTCCTCGCCTCCGTACCTGGCAAAGATGTCCTCCTCCCGCAGCGCATCCATGATCGTGTTGGAGATCGCAATGAGCACCTGATCCCCCGCCTGGTGGCCATGGGTGTCGTTGACCTTCTTGAAGAAATCCAGATCGATCATCATGAGGGTAAGCGGGATTCGGTGACGTCTGGTGAAGGAGATCTCGGAGGATATCCGTTCGTCGAAGTGCTTTCTGTTGTAGGCGCCGGTAAGCGAATCCCGCACAGACGATTGATACATCTGCCTTTGAAACTCCATCTCAACTGGATCCTGCAACATGAACTTCAGGATGGTTCTGCGCCCGATCAGGATCTTGTCGCCGTCTTTTAAAACATGCTGCAGTATTTTGTGCCCGTCCACGTAGATTCCGTTGGTAGAGCCCAGATCCCTGATGACGTACCGCTCCCTGTTTTCGAAAACCACCTCCGCATGGTGTTTGGATATTCCATCATCGTGAATGACACCCCCGCAGTCATTGTCTCGTCCGAGGACGGTAGCCTCGGTCGTGGACAGCGGGAAAGAACAACCCAGGTCGATTCCGCCGATCACGATCAGGAAGGCCTCTCTTCCAACAAAATCCCGCATCTGTTCGATGAGCGTCGAGCGATCAAGCTGCAACGTCAGATCTGTTCTCTTTCGATCCTTACGCTTTTTTTTCACTATTTGGAGCCTCCGGTTCCCGCCCGCGTTTCCGCATCTTACGCCAATGTGGGCCTTCCATGCTATACAGTGCGGCATGAACACGCAGAAAAAATCAATCGATACGATCGCCCTGCGCGCGGAGTGGAAAGATGCGTGTGTCTCACTGGCCTTCGATCCGGACAGCGGTTCTCGGGGTCGCCCCGCCGTACCCGACTCCATGGCCGGCAGGATCGAGCACACCCTGCTGGGTGTGTCGGCCACGGACCGTGACGTTGAACACCTTTGTGGAGAGGCTATGGAGCACTCGCTTCGAGCTGTGTGCTGCATGCCTCGTGACGTAGAGCGTTGCGCCCGGGCGCTTGGAACATCGTCCGTGTTCGTGGTTTCCGTGATCGATTTTCCTCTTGGCGGCGGTATCGGCGAGACCGCTACGTCTCAGTGTCGCATGGTGATCGATCTCGGCGCCTCGGAGGTCGACATGGTCGTGGACGTTCGCGCCATAGCCCAGGGAGAATTCACGCTGGCCCGCGACGGCGTAGCCAGAGTAGTGGAAGCCGCCGCAAACGTTCCGGTCAAAGTGATCCTAGAAACTGGAGCGCTCACACCCCGGCAGCTGGCGCACGCCATCGCGGTGGCCGAGTCCGGAGGCGCCGCATTCGTCAAGACATCTACCGGATTCGGCGCCCGTGGGGCGAGCATCGAAGATGTGACGACGATGCGCGCGATCGTTTCGGACAGGATGGGGGTCAAGGCGTCCGGTGGCATCCGGGATAAGGCAACGGCCGTGGCCATGGTCGAGGCGGGCGCCGATGTCATCGGATCATCAAACGGCCCCGGCTGCATCTGACTCGCTATATGTCAAGTGGAGGGTTTTGGCCCCATCTTCGGGCCATCTTCCGCTGAAGGGTTTGGTTAGTGAAGAGTAAATGTGAGCAGTATACCTGGCTCGATGGTAGTGTATTTTACGTCGTTGATCTTTGAGGGAGCTATAACCAAACGGAAAAGACCGCCGATGCATAAATTGTCCCCTACCCAGAAATCATACCCACCACCGAAGTACATAATCATTCCCGTCGGGTCGCTTCCCCATGCGTCGCCATCAACAGAGGTTTCGAGACCGCCCCATCCCATAAAGAGGGGAAAGTGCAACCCCTTGTCGGACCAAACATAGTAGTCCAACAAAGCACCAATTCCGATTATGAACTGTTTAAAATCCCCGACCCCTACTGCCGGTTCCTCCCCATTCACTTTGTATTTCGGAGAAGGTGCGATATCAAAGAAGACACCGCCACCGATCACCAAGTGTTCCAACAGTGTCCCTCCCAACATAATAGACGTAGGAATGGTCAGTCCTGAATAGGTGACCTCTGTGCCGAGCACATCGGCAGATGTTTTGTAACCTCCCAGGCCAACGCCCAATTGCAGGTAAAAACCGTCATGGGTTTTCGATTCCGCCTGTGACGGAGTTGCAAGAAGAATCGTCATGCAAGCTACAGCTGTTGTTAGAATTCCGCGCATGGTCCCACCAACCTTCCTTAAGTAAAATGTGATTAATAACAAACAAAATACTGTGCGCTTCACCCCAATGTCAAGCGTGCAGCGACCACACATCCTCAAGCTACGTCCTTATCTTGTGCTTTCTGATGATGCGGCGAAAATTGCTTCGATCCATTTTGGATTGGCGCGCGGCCTCGCTCACGTTGCCGCCGGACCGTTTCAGCATTTCGTGGACGTAGGCTAACTCAAATTGCTCCACCGCCTTCATCTTGGCCTCACGGAAAGGCAGATCCAGAAGGAGGTTCAACGGGGCCAGCGGCGCGATAGTGTCCACTACCGACGGTGGCAGATCCCCCGGCAGAATCACGTCTCCTCTGGCCATGACGACCGATCTCTCGATGGCGTTCTCCAGCTCGCGCACGTTTCCCGGCCATGTATGGCTCCGGAGCACCCGCATCGCCTCCAGGGAGATCCGCGCTATCTTCCGTCCCGATCGAGCGGAATACTTTCGCAGGAAATGATAGGCCAGCAACGGCATATCCTCGGCGCGGTCCCGCAGTGGCGGCAGGGGAATCGTGATTATGCTCAGCCGATAGAACAGATCCTCGCGAAATCGCTTCTGTTCCATGGCCTGTTTCAGGTCGACATCGGTCGCCGCTATGACGCGCACGTTCATCCGGTTAGCTTCGCTGGATCCCGCCTGCCTTATCTCGCCGTCCTTGAGGATCCAGTGAAGCACGACCTGTGCCCCGGGCGGGAGATGATCGATCTCGTCCAGTAAAATAGTGCCGCCGTCCGCCGCCCCGAAGAGGCCTATCCTGCTCTCCGAGGCGCCTGGAAAAGCGCCGCGAACATGACCAAAGAGCTCCGATTCGATCAGATCCTTCGGGATGGCGGAGCAGTTGACGGGAACGAAAGGCCCTTGCGCTCGTCGACCGCTCATGTGAATGGATCGCGCGACGAGCTCCTTCCCGGTTCCAGGCTCTCCGTGCAGCAGCACCGTCGATCTGGAATGGGCCACCGATTCGACCGCCCGGAAAACAAATCGCATGGGCGGCGACGAGCCGATGATGTCGCCGTAGCGCTCGCGAACTTCCAGCTCCTTCTCCAGTCGCTTTGAGCGAGCCGCCAGCCGACCATACCGTGCCGCCCTGGCAACTACGTGGGCGATGGCATCCGGGGATCCCAGGGGCTTGGTAAGAAAGTCGTGAGCGCCGGCCTTCAACGCGGCAACCGCCGAGTCCACGTCACCGTACGCGGTCATCAAAACCACCTCCACCGCGCTGTCGAGAGCCTTTACCTTCCTGAGCAAGTCCAGACCGTTCATTCCCGGCATGACGAGATCCAGAAGCAACACGTCCACGGAAGAGGCGGCGAGCAATTCAAGGGACCGGGCTCCATCCGAGGCCGTCGTCACCTCGAAGCCCATCGTCTTCAAGATTCTCTCAACGCTCCTCAGGAAGGCAATATCATCATCGACCACGAGGACCCTGATGGCCGTCATCTCGCCGTCAACGCCCTCGGTGCGCACATGTCCCTGCGTCGCAAGCCGGTTTGCCGTATCGTGTTTCCCCACCATCGCTCCTGTCGGTCAAAAGAGATCATAATGCAGCAGGCGACACTCCAGGGGGCCGTTCCACAGAATGTCCCGCTTCCTGGTCTTGAGTCCTATCTTGCCCGCCAGGAACTTCGAGCCCGTCAACACATGGGCCGTCATTCCCCGACACCTTTGTTTGAGAGTATCTCCGAGATCGCTGTAGAGTTCTGCCAATCGGTTGATCTCCCCGATTCGCTCACCGTAGGGAGGGTTTGTCACCACGTGTCCGGCTCCCTCGGTAACAGCCAGGGCGCGGAAATCCGCCCGCCGAACCGTAACGATATCATCCACGCCGGCGCCGAGGACCGCTGTCCGGGCCGCCCTGACGGAATCCTCGGATATGTCCGATCCGTGAATCGTGCATCCGTCGACTTCCCTCACGGCCCTGCGTGCATCCTCCAGCTCGTTGGACCATAGCCTCCGATTGAAAGAGAGGTGGCTCATGAACGCAAACTCCCGCCCGAGGAGGCCCGGGGCCAGGTTCTTCGCCATCATCGCCGCCTCCACCAGTATTGTCCCGGAGCCGCACATGGGATCGATGAACTCGTCTGACCCATCGTAGCCGCTCATGAGCAGGATGCCGGCGGCGAGGGTCTCCTGGAGCGGCGCCGGACCGCCGAATGACGGTCGGTATCCTCTGCGGTGAAGGCGTTGACCTGACGAATCCCAGCTCAGTATGCAACGATCACCGTTGATCCTGGCGTTGATTTGTAAATCCGGCTGCTTCGGGTTCACCGACGGTCTGCGGCCGACCTTGTCGCGGAACCTGTCGACGATGCCGTCCTTGACCACCTGGGAGGCGAACTGCGTGTGGCGAATTTCGTCATTGCCGCCGACCGCGTCCACCGCCAGCGTCATGTCGGGTGTCAGGTGATCCTCCCACGCCGCCGCCAAGGACCCCTTGTACAGGCGATCGCGATCTCTCGCGTCGAACTCGGCAACTTTTACCAGAACGCGAGTGGCTGTTCGCAACCACAGATTGGCCCTGTACAGCATCCCGAGATCGCCGCCAAAGGAAACCCCTCGTACGGCCTTCTCGGGATCTGTTGCACCCAGCCTCCTCAACTCTGACAGGAGTACATCTTCCAGGCCAGGCGCAGTGGTTGCGAAGAGCTGAAGATCAGCGGGCCTGGACCCACCGCGCTTGCGAACCGATGGACGAACGGTCTTCTTCATCTTGCGTCAACGACTCCTTTTCTTTCGAAGCTGCTTGGCGGCGTTCACGATGGATTGGGGAACGTCCTTGCTTCTCTCGAGGCCCCTCACGTCAATGGGGCGAAGGTGGTTGAGAAATCTGAGGGCTTCTTGAATAGGGGTGCGTGGGTTGTTCACCAGGTTGACCTTGATCTGGTACTGCTTGGTCCACTCGCGTTTGGAGGCGATGTAGCGCACGGCTTCTTCGGGGAGCGAGCGGGCTCTCGAGTAGCGGATCACTTCTGAATCTCCAATGCCCGGGGACTTGAGCACCGCCATGGTCACCAGCCTGTTCGAGTCCCTTACGAGGATGGCCCGCTGGGATGAATTGCCCAGCATGGCAATGCGAATCTTCTGGGAGACCGTGAGGCCCGCGAGTGAAGTCCCCACTGCGACCGCATCTTTTTCCTCGTCAGTATTTTTCCGCGAATCCTCGGAAGACTCAAGCGAGTCGAGGATGTCGTCGAGGGTCGCGTCGTCGATATCGTTCAGTTTGTCGTCCTTGAGGGCTGCGCTGAACTCTTCGTCCTCCGGCAGTGGCTCGTCCACCTCCTCGGGGATGAGCTGGCCCTGGATGGCGGCCTTGGCTTCGGCGAAAGTTGGGATGCCGTCGAGCTTCAGGCCATTGCGCACCGCGAGCTCGATAGAGCGATCGACCGTAGACATCCTGGAGGCCTTGTTCATATACAGGGCCTCGATGATCCGGGGCGCGCGGAGCATGCGCTCCTCGTTGGCGGCCACGATCTCCAGCAACCTCTCCGAGCGCAGGTTTTCGGTGAGCCAGATGGTGGTCTCGTCGTCAACGAGCCGATTGAGCAGGACGCGCTCCACGGCATCGTCCCGTCTCACCAGTAGCCGGGCGACCCCATCGAGGACCGCCGGATCCAGTTTCTGTTCCAGAGCGCCGAGCAGCACGTTGTCCGGCAGTTTGCCCAGAGAAGCGCCGGCCTTGGCGGCGAGGCCCTCGTCCTGATTGTAGGAAAGCGCGTAGAGTACCGAGACGAGATCGGCGGGACCGAGGGGCGCCAGCCCCGAGGCGGCCATCATCCGCAGCTGAGGCGGCGCGCCCGGCGCCAGTATCCTGGCGGCTTGTTTGGACAGATCAGTTAGCGTTGCCGGGTGTTCCATCGACTCTCTCCTCGAATTCCAACGACAAATGCGGAACGTATCTTAGCACGTGTTGCCCGCAAACCTAGCGCCCGGCTCTTTTTCCTCTTTCCATCGCAACCATCAGCACCGAGCCGCAGATCAAGACGTACCCTGCAAGCGTGGCCGATGTTATGGCCTCCCCCCAGGCCACGGAGGCCACGAGCCCCGCCAGTAGCGGCTCAACCAGAATGAGCGCGGAGATGCGACCGGCGGTCATATAGCGCAGGGCGGTGTTCAACGACGTGTGGCCGATCATGGTCGGCACCAGGGCCATGAGACCGAAACACACCCAGGTGCGGAAGCTGTAGTCCACAAGAGGAAGATCCAGCGCCAACAACGCTACGAATGAAAAAACCGCCGCCACCCCGTACACGGCGGTCACGTACACCTGAGCATCGAGAATCTTTCTCAACCTCTTTGCCGCCATGAAGTACACGGTAAACAGGAGCGATGACAGCAGCGCGAGGCCGTCGCCGAGCAGGTGATCCGGCGAGAACTCGAGATCGCTGAACCCCAGGATGGCCACACCGACCATGCCCAGGGCTATCGCGAGAATCAGCCTCCGGCCGGCCCGCTCGCCGAAAAGGAGGTACGCTGCCGTGGCGGTGATCACCGGGTTGATGCACAAAAAGAGGGTCGCGTTGGCCACGGTGGTGGTCTGCACCGCCCATATCCACGAGAAGAAGTGCGCCGTGAGCGCGAATCCGCCGAGGACAAGGATCGCCAGGTCCAGGCGCGTCAAGCGGGCCAGGGCGCCCAGCCCCTTGCCGGCCAGCGGCACGAAAAGAAGGGTGGCGATGAGCAGTCGCCAAAAGGATATTGCCACAGGACTCGCATCGCCGATCCGGATGATATTCGCCGACTGGCTCAGGCACAGGAGCCCCACGGCAAGAAAAATGTAAACTTTACGAGGCGTAGCCATGGAATTAACCATGGCATGATCGATTCGGCAGCATCAAGATCACATGGGTTTTCTATTTGTGAATATTGAAATTACTCTGTATTATTCGGTTGGTTTTTATTTAAACGATTTCAAAAAGGGAGGAATTCATGAGGTATGTAGTTATCGCACTAACAATGTTCTCGTTTCTGGCGCTCGGCGGCTGTGACAAGCTGGCGAAGGCCTTCGAGGATGTTCAGGAAGAAGCGCCGGGAATCTGCAAAAAAGATTGCGCCGAGTACATCGACTGCTCCTGGGGCGAACAGGGCGTCGATCTCGGTGGAGACAAGGAAGACTCCGCCAGGAATAGAGCCGAAGACCAGTGCGTTGCCGAGTGCGCCTGGGTGATCAATTACGGCTTGTTCGTTGTCGAGTGGAATGATGACGGCGACGAAAAGGACTACACCGGAACGGTCAGCGGAGCGAAGTACGAGAAGTATCTGAAATGCCTTTACCCATTCAAAGATTGTAGCGATGACATGTGGGGACTGGATATAGAATGGGATGACGAGGACGATTGCGAAGATTACGCTGCTTGCGTCGCGCTTCTCGGCATCGATCTGGAGTATGAGTGGGATGACGACATGGAGTACTGCGAACAAGACGGCGACGAGGGCCTGGAGTAGCGCAAAAAGTCAGCTGAAGTCCCAGCCGGCGATGACGGCCACCAGGAGCGCGATTATCGCAACGGGCGCCACGATCCTCAAACACCACAACCAGACATGAAACGGAATGGTCCCCCGGGTCAGGCCCAGTTCCTCCAGGGTGTCTTTCTTGCCCAGGTACCACCCCACGAAGATCGTCGTCCCGAGCCCGCCCAGGGGCAGCAGCCAGTTGGCGGCCAGGTGGTCAAGGGTGGACAGTACGCCTGCCTTTCCCTCGAAGATCTCGAAGTTCGACAGGGGGCCCACCGCGCCGAGGGACAGACCGGCGAGTATGGACCCGACGAAGATGATCGAGGCGCACACTATGGTAGCCTTGTGGCGCGACCATCCCCGCTTGTCGATCATGAGTGAGGTCACCACCTCACCGAGGGAGATGGTGGAGGAGAGCGCGGCGAACGCCACCAGTATGAAGAACAGGGGCGCGAGAATAATACCCCCCGGCATCTGCGTGTAGAACAGGTCGGGCAGGGTGATGAACAGCATCCCCACAGTGGAGCCGGAGATCCTTTCGTCGAGGCCGGGCACGGAATATATAATCGTGAACATGGCGATACAGGCCAGCAGGGCGAAGCTGGTATCCAGGATGACCACCCACAGGGCGGAGCCGAAGATCGACTCCTTCTTGCTGATGTACGAGCCGTAGGCGACCATCGCCCCCAACCCCAGTGAGA
This sequence comes from Deltaproteobacteria bacterium, assembly GCA_030591725.1. Lineage (GTDB taxonomy): Bacteria > Myxococcota_A > Polyangia > JAAYKL01 > JAAYKL01 > JAUVAN01. The sequence goes on along the minus strand of JAUVAN010000035.1, from coordinate 3,816 downwards.
GGGAGAAGAAGGCCTGGCCCACCGCCATGAGAACTCCCGAGGCCGGAAGCTTGCTGAAGTCGGGGTTGAAGATCATGGCCAGGGCCTGATCACGCCCGTCCATTGTCAGGGACGTGGCCACCAGGTAGAGCATGATCAGCACCAGGATCGGCATCATGATCTTCGTCGCCGCCTCGATGCCCCCGCCGATACCGCGAAAGACGATGACCGCCGTGGCGACGGTGAATATCGCCGTGAGCCCGATCTGCAGCGGGCCGTTGGCCAGGAACTGACCGAAGGCGTCCTTCGTCGGCGCCTCGTAGCCGCTTATGGACCAGCCCATGCACTGTATGAAGGACTTGATGGACCAGCCCGCTATCACCATGTAATAGGAGAGGATCACTGCGCCGGCCACAACCCCGAGCCAGCCGACCGTGGACCAGCCCTTGTTGCCCAGCTTCTCGAACGCGGGCACCGAGCTCAGCTGTGCGCGCCGCCCGACCAGGATCTCGGCCATCATGATGGGCATCCCGAGTACAACCACCGCCGCCAGGTAAACGAGCACGAACGCGCCGCCGTTGTTCTCCCAGGTTATGTACGGGAACTTCCACAGGTTGCCCAGACCCACCGCCGAGCCCGCCGCCGCCATTACAAAACCGAACTTGGATCCCCAATGGGCACGCGCCGCCGCCATCCGCTCACCTCCATTGTCCTGTTTATTCGAGGTCACGGTAACATGTTACCGGTTGTCGGTGAAGCGACGACCCGGTTGTCGTTTGACGCTTTTTGCGCGCGAAGATAGGATTCACAGGGATCGATTTATGGGTGTTTTCACCAAATACACAGCGCGCATTTTCGGCTGCATCATGTTGATTATCGTCGCGCTCGCACCGACCCCGTCAAGCGGCGGCGATCCAGGTCTCGCCTATTTCACCATTCACACGGAGCATTTCAATATTCACTTCCACCAGGGACTTGAATCTTCGGCGCGGCTGGCCGCCTCTCTGGCCGAAGAGATTCACGACGAGCTCACGATCCTGTTCGGATGGGAGGTGAACGGTCCCACAGAAATGATCCTCACGGACCAGACCGATTCGGCAAACGGCCTGGCGATGGCCTCACCGCGACCGCTGATAAGACTGTACGTCACCGGGCCGCGAATGGATCTGGGCATGTCAGCGCTCTCCAGCTATCGGGACTGGCTGCGCACGCTGATAACCCACGAGTACACCCACGTGATCCACCTGCAGATGCACGGCGGCATCTCGAGGATCATCAACAACATCTTCGGAGACGTGTACCTGCCCAATCAGATGCAGCCGCGATGGTTCATCGAGGGCCTCGCCGTGATGGACGACACCTATCGCACGGGGGGAGGTCGAATTCGATCGACGGCTTACTCGATGTTGATGAGGACCCATGCGCTCGAAGGACATCTGTTCACCCTCGGAGAGGTGTCCAACTTCGGAATGGAGTTTCCTCGCGGCCACGCGCACTACAACTACGGCGCCATGTTCATGGACTACCTGCGGACCCGGTTCGGCGAGGAGAAGATCGTGGAGATCTGCCGAATGTACGGCTCGGCCACCCTTCCGTACGGTATGAACCGGACCTTCAAGAGCGTGCTGGGGGTGGACCTTGTGACGCTGTACGACGACTGGCTGGATGAGGTTCTGGAAAAGGCGCAAGAGACGAAGACACGGGTGAAGGCCGACGGGTTGACCGAGTCCCGAGCAGTGACCGACGACGGCGAAACCAAGGGCACGCCGATCTTCACCCCGGAGGGCGACGCGCTGATCATCCCCATCTCCAACTTGCAGGAACGATCCGGGCTGTACATGCTGGCCCTCGACGGATCCTCGAGGGAGCGTATTGCGCGATCCGGAACCAACGCGAGCGTTTCCATGGATCATGTTGGTCATATCTACTACACGCGTAACGCGCCTTTCAAAAACTGGTATCGGTTCAGCGACGTGTTCGTGCTCGACGGGCCCGGCGTGGATCCCAGACGCATAACCTACGGAACCAGGGCGCGGGAGGCGGCCGTCTCCCCCCGAGGTGACTTCCTCGTCATGACGGTCAACGAGGCGGGAACCACAAGGCTCGTGCTCACCGACGATAGAGGCAATCCGGTGCGGACTCTCATCGACTCCGCTCACGGCGATCAGGTCTACGACCCCGCATGGTCTCCCGATGGACACTCTGTCGCGACGGTCATCCGCACCGGGCCCCAGGTAGATCTGTTCATCATAGACTCGAGCACGGGAAAGAGACGGCGCGTCACCGATGATACGCGCCTGGAGGCCTCACCCTCATTCGACACTTCCGGGCGCTTCGTCGTCTTTTCCTCGGATCGAAGCGGCATCAGCAACATCTACGCCTACGATCTGAAAAATGATCGACTCTTGCGGATCACCAACGTCGTCTCGGGCGCCATCAACCCCGCAGTTTCGCCCGACGGCCGGACGCTGGCGTTCCTGAAATTCTCGTCCCTCGGATGGAACGTGCACGTGATGGATTTTGATCCGGACAATGCTCCGGAGGTCACGGATGATCCTCTGGAGTTGCCGCAGGCTCGTGCGGTGCCCGATCCGTCGGACGCCGAGATAGTAGATTACAATCCGTTGCCCAGCATTCTTCCGCGCGCGTGGATGCTCGGGTTGTCCACGCAGGGCCAGCAGACATCTTTGCAGGCTCTCGTCTCGATGAGCGATGCGGTGGGTCGGCACGCTGTGGCCGCGAATTTCAATTACGGAATACAGGACAACGCTCTGTCCACATCGTTCGGCTACTCGTACTACGGCATGGATCCGTCACTCCATCTCGGTTTCTCCCGCCGCATGTCCCCCCGTGAAACAGGATACCTTGTTGGCGGCGAGGATCGGCGCTGGATCCAGGAGACAATCTCGGGCTCGGTGGCCCTCTCAGCGTCGGTGCCGGGCCTGGATCGCGGCCATTCGCTCTCGGTCAGGTACTCGATGATCCACGCGCGGCCAAGGGGAGATCTGGAGATTGAATTCAACCCTAACTCCGATCTGCCAGAGATCCCCGTAGACTATTTTCGCGCGGGGTTGAGCTTCGGCTGGTCCTACAGCGACACCTTTTCGTCGGTGTACGGCATCTCGCCCGAGGAGGGCAGGAATGTATCAACGCGCATCAGCTTCTATCATCCCGCGCTCGGGGGAAAACAGAAACTGGCCACTTTCAGGTACGGCTGGTCAGAGTACATCGAAGCGCCGTGGCTGAATCATCATGTGTTCGCTCTTCGTATTTCGGGAGCGATTCACGTCAGCGATCCACCCGAGCAGGCGGACTTTTCAGTGGGAGGATACACGGAGCAGAACACCATTGACGCCCTGTGGAACGCCACTTTCATGGGACAACCGTCGTTACGCGGATACCCGCCGGGGAGCTTTCGTGGAGATCAGTACCATCTGCTGAAACTCGAATATCGATTCCCCTTGTGGTGGGCCCAGGCTGCCTACAAGACGCTGCCCCTGTTTTTCAGGCAGCTGCACGTTGGAGTATTCACCGACAACGTGCTGATCACTTTCGACGAACTCGATCGGGACGACTGGCACAGCAGCGTCGGCGCTGAACTGGTGTGGTCGGTTTTTTTCGGCTACTACATGCCCATTACCCTGCGCACCGGATACGCGCGGGGGCTGATGGCCGGTGGATCCAACGAATTGATAGTGGTAATGGGCGGGGCTTTTTAGTTCCCATTGAACCTGCTTAATCCCTGACCCTGGCACATGCAGGCAGATGCAGATAGGCCGCATTAAGATATGTCATTCTTGACATAATAGATCATGGGCGACAAAGTTGCCCCTCCTG
>JAUVAN010000487.1 GCA_030591725.1 Deltaproteobacteria bacterium | reverse complement strand
CCGGCGGCGCACGAATGAATACACTGGCCGCAGGTGGTGCACTTGCTGTGATCCACGTCCGGTCGCAGGGACATGAGCCTGTCGATGACCGGGATCATCCAGCTCGGCCCAGCCATGTTTTGAATGAGGTGCGGGCGGGCCTGCTTCCACGGTGGGCGAGGGTGGAGGCTGTCGGGATCGGCGCCCGTGATCTCTATTCGGTCGGGTGGGGGAAGGAGTCCCATCTCTTTGGCGACTGCCAGGGTGGGAACCGTTTCCGGATCCATCTCCAGTATGCGGCACAGGGTATGATCGAGAGCGTGGCCGTTGGTCGAGGCCATGAGGAAACCGAGCCGCCTCGGATCTCCCGACCCCGGGCCGTTGCCCTCCATTCCGATCACTGCGTCCAAAATATTCAGACGCGGCGCGATCGCCAGATGGATGTTCACGATGAGCCTGGCGAAGTCCATTGGGTCCCTGCCGGATCGATAGTGCCACTGGGCCTTCTCGAATCCGATCACCGCGCCGAAGGTGTTCTTGACCGCCGCCGTCACGATCATCTGTCCGTGGGTCTTCGCCCTGGGGAGGTTGATGAGGACATCAGCTTCCATCATTTGCCTGGAGAGGAAGAGCTGGTGATACGCAGTTCCCTCCGGGGCGATCCCCGATCCCTTGTCCACGTTCACGACATCGAAGGGTTCGTCGTCGGCGATTCCGAGCTGCCTCGCACAACGGCGAGCGGTGCCCACTCCCGGGCTGTCCGTCACCGTGACGGTCGAGGCCCCCGCTGCGGAGGTTGCCTTTGCGACGGATCTGATGATCTCGGGATCTGTGCAGACGGCGCTTTCGCGGGGTTTGGCGAAGAGGAAATTTGGTTTGAGGACGGTCCGGTCTCCATGACCGACGAACGCTTTCATGCCGCCAAGGGGAGCTAGCAGCGCGATGAGGGCTTCGTCGACAGCGGCGGGATCGTAGCTGTCCAGTGGGGCAATTGAAACGAGGGCGTTTGCAGAGTTGGTAGTGTCAGACATGTATGAGAGGGGTGCCCTGGTGTCGGCAGGCTACTTGACGGCTTGCGCGCCGCCCCAACCTATATCCGCGCAGCAGAAGTCGCCGCCCGGGCATCCGATGGGGAATCCCATGGACTGGCCCTGCATTTCAGGGCATTCGTCTTCCTGGCACAAGAAATAGAAAGTACCCATCCCGGTGACCAGTTCCATATTCGAGCACTCGTCGGTGTTGATGCAGCAGACCAGAGATGAGCTGCAAGTGCCCGCGGGATCGACTCCTTCGACGCCCTCGAGGGTTCCGCCCTCGCAGGCCGATCCGGTGGTCTGGCATTTGCCGGCAATATCCAGTGGATCGCCAAACTCTCCGAGATCGACTTCCACCGTGCAGGGGTTGCCCACATCGGTGTCGGAATCGGTGTCAGAATCGGAGTCCGTGTCACTGTCAGTGTCGGAATCGGTGTCGCTGTCGGTGTCCGAGTCACCGTCGGTATCACCGTCGGAACCGGTGTCCAGCTCTCCTCCTCCGTCGCCGCGCCAGAATTCCGGAGCCCCGTCACAACCCGAAAAGAACGTCGCCAGACAGGCCAGGCAAAGATACACGATTGATAAGCCTTTATTGCTCATAGTTATCCTCCTTGGGATTTCTTGAACGCGATGGAACATATACCGCATTTTTTTAACCGTTGTGCATACATTTACCTGTGAAGTTACGCAAAGCCCTTTTTTGGGCCACTATTATTTACTCGCTGTCTTGTTTTTTTTGATGTCATCTGTACTCTCTATGCTTTCCCCCTGTTGATAAGGGGCGCGAAACCTACGCGTAGCTGCCCGGGAACCAGCGCAGGTTTCGTCTGGTGAGTCTCGGGCAAGAAGAGTGAGCGAAGCAATGAGGATCTACGTGGGCAATTTGCCATTCGGCACCGATGATCAGGAACT
>JAUVAN010000427.1 GCA_030591725.1 Deltaproteobacteria bacterium | reverse complement strand
AACGATTGCCCAGGAGGACTTCGAGAGCGGCTCACTCTCTTCCGGATGGTCGGTCCTGGCGTTGAACACATCGTATTCCTGGGAAGTGTATTTCGGCAGCACGGGAAGCACCGGTTTCACTCCTCACGGCGGCAATTACTGTGCGCAAGTGGAATGGAACTACACCCAGGACGAATGGATCGTCAGCCCGGATCTCAGGCCGCTCGGGGATGGGCCGTACGAGGTGACGTTCTGGAACATCGGGAGCCAGGTCAACGCCCCCGACGCCACTTTGCATGTCTATTACACCTGCGACGGCGCAATCAGCACGCTCACCCAGCTATACGAATATCCCGGCGCGGGCGAAACGACTTCGTGGTTCTGGTACGAAAACACCCTCTCGTTCGACTGTCCCTGACATTGGCGTGAGGTTGACACGTCCTGTAAATACATTACCATGTATGTATGAAGGTAATAACCATCAATGTATCCGAGCCGATTTACCGTGCCTTTCAGGTATACGCTCGGGCGAACGACCGAACAGCGTCTGAATTGATTCGCGAGGCGATGGCCCAGTATCACGATACACGACTGGCCCGGCGATCGAGCATTCTCGATTTCGGTCCCCTTTCGCTGGGAGAAGTGCACGCACCTCTCGGGGCGGACGACGACCTCCTCGCGGAGATGTTGGATGATTAGAGGTGTGGATACTACATTTCTTGTGGCGGCGGAGGTATTCGGTCACCCCGGCCACAGTGCTGCGCGAGCCTTGCTGGGGAAATTGGTCGGCGACGGAGATCTGCTGGCAATGGCCCCGCAGGTGATCGCCGAATTTGCGCACGTCGTCTCCGATCCGAGGCGCTTTGATCGTCCACTGGAGATGACGGCCGCGCTCGAGCGTGCATCAATGTGGTGGAACGCCGTGGAAACGAAGCAGATATTCCCCGATGCCGGGAGCGTGGCGCTGTTCACAGATTGGATGGCCACCGCCCGTCTGGGACGCAAACGCATCCTGGACACCATGCTGGCCGCCACCTACGCAAGCAACGGCGTACGCGCCATAATCACGTCAAACTCCCGCGACTTCGACGTTTTCAACACGTTCGAGATAACCGTCCCATAATTTCGCCAACGCTTTTCCGTTTTCTAAAGAGTGGGAGTCATTATTTTTCGATTATTTTCCGGCTAACATCGCGAAATTAGTAAAGAAAAAAAGTGACTGGCACCGTTTCGAGGGGTATTGACCCCTGTTTCTACAGCGCTATCGGTATGGGAGGACAGCAGAGCATCCCCTCTCCACAGATGCTCTGAATGTCTTCGTGAGGTTCCGTGCAGAGTTGCCCGAGATGCTGGCACCAACCATAACCATAAGGAGACCCGTATAAACAAATCGGTATGCAGCATTCCTGAGAAGACGGGCATGTGCCAATGGGATCGCTCGGAGAGATGTCCCCATCGCACTCTGTTGAGCTGTCCACGCACTGTCCGGCGAAATCCCCGTGGTGGTAGTAAATCTCCCAAAAATCGTCGTGTTGGATGTATTCCGCCGTGCAGTCGTAATAATCGGTATCGTAGCCAGTGTCGGAGTTGGTGTCCGAGTCGATGTCGGTGTCGGAGTCGGTGTCCGAGTCGGTGTCCGTGTCGGTGTCTGAGGCAGTGCCCGTATCGGTATCCGCGTCCGAATCGGATCCCGTGTCCTTGTCAGGAAGTTCCTGAGAAAGATAACAAGAAGTCATCCAGACAAGCGCCAACAACAACAACGTTGCTCGTGCGTTCATGCTCCGATTATAATCAATCTTCCTAAAAGAGTGGGAATCAATATCCTCCGGCAGGACAGATGAAACCATGAACTGTTATCGAATATGCCTCCTGGCGGTCTTCGCAATACTGGTGGTTTCCTGCGAAGCTCCACCTGCTCCACCGTTCGCGGATCCCCGACAACATATCCCCTTCGACCAGCGGATGAAGGAGGTGGAGGCAAGACTCATCGAGCTGGTCCGAACCAACGCCCACAAGTCATGCCCGCGTACGGTGTTTCCCCGCAACGCCACGCCCGATATGCTACTGGAAGGTTCTGCCGAGGCAGACATGATTGCAGTACTGGCAGCCAGTCCGTTGCGCAAGGGGTGCCGCGATTATTACGAGGAGTTGTGTCGTCAGCGTCGTCATAATGAGGCCCCACATTTTCTGGATGAAGCCGATCACCCAAAGGGCTTTCCGCCTCGAAGCAACTCCACAGCGCAACCTCTGTCCAGCAGATTCCTTAAACAAGGAGAACAGGTGAAGCTCGAGGAACTCTGCGAACCGTTGTTCGAGAATATTCGACGCTCGACAAGATACCGGGACGCATGCAACCCGAATCGCCCTGGAGGCCCCCTGGTCGATAACGACTCAATGTCGTCTATGGACGTTTGTGGCGTGTTGAAGCTCCTGGCCCGATCCCGGCTCACCGAGGGAAACCCCGAGGATGTGAAGCAAGGCCTTCACCTGATGACCGACGCATCTCAGTTCTCAAACGTCGCGGCATTGGAAAGCCCACTCATGCCAAGATTGATTGCCACGATATTGCAGCGCGAACTGCTCATGCAGCTCGAAGTTCTTTTCAACAGCCGGGCTCCATTGTCCAAAGAGCTATTGCAGGAATACATGGTCGAGTCGGAAATTATCCAGGATGGCTGGCCGAATTTGTCGAGCATGTTGGAGTACGAAGCCCTTTCAATGGTGTTTTCCAATCTCAGGTGGGTGGAGAAAGATGGTTGCTGGAAGAAAACCGGGCGGGAAGAAAAGCTGACGCAGTCAGATCTGTCATCGTGTGTTTCATGGGAAGAGCGGAAACTGCTTTTTGCCGAGTATGCGCTTCTCTCAAGGCTGGCCGCAGCCTCTTGCGCGCCGGGAGATCTTGACCGCGACTGTTCCCAAAAGGCCAGACGGGTCATTGTGAGGCACTGCTCATATGCCAGAAAATACGGCGACAAGAATTCCATCCTGCACAGGGTCGTGAAAGAAATTTTCACCCGATCGGATGAACAACCGAAAGCGGATCCGGTGGAATTTCTCGTGTCCGCGCATTGCGGTGTGACCCCGGTGGTGGCGGGGAATATGGACAGACTTTCGATGGTCAGATTCACTTATGCGGCAACCCGCCTTCTGGCCCGCTATCGTCTGGAGTATCAGCGAACGAGTGAGTGTCCGGCGAAGGACTTTTT
>JAUVAN010000369.1 GCA_030591725.1 Deltaproteobacteria bacterium | reverse complement strand
GGGCAATGTGGAGGGATCTGATCCCGGCTTCGAAGATCTCGGCGCGCAGGATTTCACGCTCGGATCGGGATCCGGGTGCATTGATGCCGCCGGGAGCCTCGCGGCGTCCTCGCCGGACGTGAACTGTCAGTACACGGTTCATCAATCAGGCGAAACCCGCCCGGATGACGGCGCCATGGATATCGGCGCATTTGAACAACCATAAACTGCAAGAAATCTGAAATAAACTTCGTGATAGATCGTACGTTGAGGCGAGGGTCCTGACCACGGAGTAACCTTGCAGCTCGAAAGCAAACCAGGCGCACGTCTGAGCCGGGATGGAGAATCGGTGCTGATTCACCGTGCCTTCGCCGGTGACAACAAGGCGTTCGGAAGGATCGTCGAGCTGTACAGGCGACCGGTCTACAACCTTTGTCTGCGCTATCTGCGGGATTCGGACGCGCAGGACGCGGCGCAGGAGACCTTCCTGAAGGCGTTTCTTCATCGTGAAAGCTTCCAACGAGATCGCGCGGTTCTGCCCTGGCTGTTCACAATTGCACGGAGACTCTGCATCGACCGGATCCGGATCCGCAAGAGGGAGCACGTCTCGCTTGACGGCTCCCTGGAGGTGGTGGATTCGAGGGTTGACGTGGAGCGCGAAATATCCGCGAAGCAGGAGATCGGCCTGCTGGCCGGGCTCCTGGATGATCTGCCCGAACGCCATCGCGAGGCGGTCGCCCTGTACCATTTCGATGGGCTGTCCTATCGCGAAATGTCCGATGTGATGGAAGCTCCCATCGGAACGGTCATGACCTGGTTGCACCGCGGAAGGGCCGGACTGCGCTCGGCTGCCGCGAAAAGTGGAGGAAAAGAATGAAGCATCTCGACGAAATGCGCATCATGGAGTTGGCCCTCGACCCGGCTGCCACGCCTCAGAACGGAGAGGCGGAGCATCTGGGGTCCTGCGAGCTTTGCGCCTCGATGCTCGATGAGGAGCGTCGCCTGACGGAAGCCCTGGACGGGTTCGAGCAGGCGCAGGTCCCTCCCGAATTCACCGGGAATCTCGAGTGCAGATTCAAGAAGGCTAACAGGGCAAGGAGCACCCGGCAGATACTGATGGGGCTTGCCGCTCTGACCGTGGTTACCGTGCCCGTGGTCGTGCTGACGGTGGTGCAAACCAGTCCCATACTCAGATACGTGGCGGCGCTCGTCGGAGAGCTGGCCACGGCTTTCGACGTTGTGGTCACGGTGGTGGGCACGTTGCCCCTGGCGGCTACCATTGCCGTGGCGGCATTCTGCGTTCTGGGCATCGCCATCTGCTCGCTGCTCTTCTGGGTGGGAAAAAGCAAGAGCGTAACGAAATATTTCGCCGAGTCGCCCGTATGGCCCGATGGAAACAGCGAATGGTAATTTTGGGAGGACTGATGAAAACGAAGAACAGAAAAATTGGTCTCGCGCTCTCCATTTTTGGATCGGTGTTGATGTTGTCGACGGCTTCATCGGCTGTGGAACAACCGGCGAATTCGGTCGATGGGGCGTCTCAGGTTGAGGACTCTCCATCCGACTCGGACAATTCGAGGTTTACGGGTGAATGGCCCGGGAAGCTCAAAAACGTGACCGTCAACCTGGAGGACGGCACGGTCGCGCAGGCGTTGCAGGTGATGGCGAGACAACTCGGGTGGGGGCTCGTGATCACAGACACGGACGTCGCAGGCAAGCTGATCACACTTCAGCTCAAGAAGCATCCGGCGCCTGACGTAATGGAGATCCTGTTGCGGGCGGGAAACCTGGACGCGGAGTTGAAGGGGGGCGTCCTGTTTGTCACCCCTTCACCGGCGCCCGTGGAAGCCGCGAAGCCGGCAATAGATGCGGCGACGAAGACGCCTGACCCCGATGAGAAGGCGAGTCAGGAAGATGTGCGGGATCGAGAAGAGGAGATAGAGGACCCCGTTGACGAAATGGATCCGGACGAGGCGGGGTTGAGCCTGAGGAACAAGATCAAGCGGAAGATAGAGAAGAAGCTGAAAAAGAGGCGTGAAAAGCGACATGGGAAACACGGAGACCGAAAAGAGCGTGTTCAGGTCGGCAAGTCCCTTCGGATCGAAGCGGACGAGGAGGTCGACGAGGCGGTGGTTGTCGGCGGTTCCCTCACAATCGCCGGCGTTGTTCACGACGACGCGGTCGCGGTGGGCGGTTCGGTGACCCTGGAGCCCGGCGCGTTGGTGGAGGGCAACGCGGTCGCAGTGGGTGGTACCGTGGATGTGCAGCCCGGCGCCACGCTGCAAGGAGATCGGGTTGGGATCGGCGGGCCTATCGGGAGTGTCGTTTCCAGGATCGCCCTCGGCTCCGTGGACGAGGGCAAGTTCGGGGCGGTCGTGGTGTTGCTCGTCATACTGGGCAAGATGATGCGCGTGGCGGTGCTGCTGGTCATGGGTATCCTCATTCTGACCTTCATGCCTGACAGGTATGCTCGGGTACGGGAGTATCTGACGAGGCGACCGGGCAAGTCGGCCCTGACGGGCATGATCATGTTCCTGGCCACCGTTCCCCTGTGCATACTGTTCGGTGTGACGGTCATAGGAATCCCGTTGATTCCGTTCCTGCTGCTGGCGTTGCTCGCGTTCATGGTGGTCGGGCTGACGGCGTTTCTGACGTGGTTGGGTGACCGGATCCCGATCTTCAAGGGGCGCAAATCACCGGTGGGCGCGCTGGCCATCGGAGCAGTGCTGTTTCTAATAGTCAGCCTCATCCCGATGGTGGGGTCGGTAGTGTTGATGGGCGTGTCCTTCGTCGCGGCCGGCGCCGCCTTCATGACCCGCTTCGGCGCTCCTCCCAAAGAGGTGAAAACTATCGAAGCGACCGCCACCCCCTCCGACTAGATTTTCGTTCACCCGCCATAGCCCACTTAGTGGGCGACGGCGGACAATCGACAACGATCCGCATAATGTGTCTGGCCCTCCCTAACTTCCCGCGGAAGTAAATCCCGCGGCCAGAAATGCGCCACTTCGTGTCGGAAAGGGCACGGCCCTGAAGGCCTCCGGTTCATTTTTTTGGAAACTTTTCCTCGAAACGGCCGATTAGGAAGGGGGAAAGAGAGGTGAATATGAAACAGAGACATTCGAATTGCAGGCTCGTTTATCACGTGGTTATTCACACCAAATGCAGGGAACATCTGATTGCCAGCCCCGGTGACGCAGAGACACTGCTGACCTTCATGAAGTCGAAGGCCCACGATCTCGACTCTTACATCGAGGAGGGGGGTGGCTGGAAAGAACACCTGCATCTCTTGTTGCAGTCCCGGCCGACAGTCAGACTGAGCGATTTGTACGGTCAACTCAAAGGTTACAGCGCCACAATGTGGAGGAAAAGATATCCAGATCGGCCCTTCAAGTGGGGGGACGGTGTATTCGCCAAGTCGGTTGATCCGGACAATTGTTTCGAGTTGCGTGAGTACATCAGAAATCAGTGGCAGCGACACGAAAGCGGACTCCTTGTGCCGGAGTTCGAGCGGACAGACGATTTATAACGGCTCGGCCGTTTTCGGCCGCAGGCCGCATTTCTGGCCGCGGGATTTACTCCCGCGGGCGATGAGGGGGGCTACTCTACCAACCCTGCAAGCAGGTCAGGATCGAGGTGTGATCTCCAGGTCCCATGTGATGCTTGCGGTCTTGCCCAGCATTTCGGAGACACCGCAAAATTGCCCCTTGGAAAGCTTGATGGCGGTTTCTATGTGGGAGCGATCCTCGGGGTCGGCGGTGAACCGGAAGACCATTTTGATTTCATTGAAGACCCTGGGATGGGATCTGGTCTGATCCGCCTCTACATCAATGGAAAAATTGTCGTACTCCACCTTCTTCTTTTTGAGGATGGCGGCCACGTCCATTCCCGTGCATCCGGCTAGTCCGTGCAGGACCATCTTCTTGGGAGAGGGGGCCTTGCCGAGTCCGCCCACCAGCGGGGCGGCGTCCATCACGACACGGGAGACATCTTCGCCGCTCGTGAATCTCATCCTTCCGTCGTAATTTGTGGATATTTTCATCCTTCAAAGCCT
>JAUVAN010000496.1 GCA_030591725.1 Deltaproteobacteria bacterium | reverse complement strand
TGCCATAAAGGTGCCAGGCACCGTGGTTGTGATGGGCACCGTGGTTGTGATGTTTCAAGCTGAACTTCGGCCCCCCTGGACTCGGGGCCGGAAGGGCAGTGAGCCATTAGCGGCTACGTCACTACCCCCGTACCTTCTATGAGTAGGCCGGTTTCGTCAAGGGGTCGCGTTGCTTTTCGTGTGCCTACCTCCTTGTGGTATTCGTGGGCTCCTCGGTGACCCTGCCGTCATGCTTCTATCCGCACTCTGATGGTCGCTCTGCGACCGGTGCATTATGGTTTCCGACAGAGGGTGGGCGCTCCTATCTGGCATACGGACTGCCGGCGATGCGGCGTGGAGCCGCGTCGCTCGTCCAAGGCACGCACGGAGTCGCCCGGTTCTGTGCGACGAGGTCATCGAGAGTTTCCGAGTGATCATCTGTTTGCTTTTTTGTAACCTCACGCAGCCTTTGATTTTGGAAACGCCTCGAAGTCTTCACCAGTTACCCATAAGTGGTGCATCAGCACCGCTAGCTTTCTCGCCACAGCTACGGACCTCTTCATTTTGCCGCGTCGTCCCTCGACCTCTTTTGCCCATTGTTTGAGCGCGCTATCCGCGCGGGTGATCATCATCGCGTGCGCCGCCTGGACCAAGAGGCGCCGCATCTCAGAGTCTCCTTCCTTGGTGATCCGCCCGTAGCGCGAGACTCCGCCGGATTCCCGCATCGAAGGTCGGAGACCGAAGAAGGCCGCGACGTCGCGACTTCTCCGGAAGCGATGGGGGTCCTCGATCGACAGCACGAAATACAGCGAGGTGATGGGACCCACGCCTGGGATCTGCTGCAGCCGCTCCACCGCTGGGATCTCTCGAGCCATGTCGGCGAGCTCCTCATCCCGCCGTGCAATCTCACCGCTCACCAGGTCCAGCTGCTCCAAAAGCGGCTCGATCACCCTTCGAAGCTCGTCAGGTAACCTCATCCGATCAACACGCTCGGCAAAAGTATGTGGCACCTTGCCCGCCACCCGGTAGCCGAAGGCGCGCAGCAGACCACGCACGGTATTGATCCACTTTGTGCGCGCCTCCACGAGGCTGCGACGAACCAGCAGCTTCGAGCGCATCAGTTGTGCTTTCTCACTGCGGTGGTGGATGGGTTTCAAAAAGGCAGGGTCCATCCGGAGCAGTCGCGCGAGCACTTCGGCGTCCACCTTGTCGTTTTTGAGAGTGCTTTCAGCGATTAATCGAACTCGCCGTGGGCTGCATACGACTACCTCGTGTCCGAGCTCTTCGAGAAATCGCGAAACCCACGGAGAGGATCCGCCGGCCTCGATCACGATCTTCATTTGATCGCGGCGCGAGAAGAACTTCGTTAGCGCTGGGCGCGACGTCCTCACCCGCGAGGTCTCCATCACCTCGCCCTCTTCGTCCAATATGCAGATCTGACTGTACGAAACGTGAAGGTCGATGCCACAATACTCCATGCCGGTCTCCTTATCTTGGGCCTCGAGCCCGTTCTAGATTTGGCGAGCATTGTGCTACGCCGTTTAGGAGATCGGCCTACTCATTCCATCTGGCATGGCACCTTCAATACGAGCAATGAACCGCGAAATTCTCGACCCACAACCACCACGGTATCTGACGGCTTTTCCTGGTGCGCGTGAATTTGCCGCCCACTCCATGTATCATCGTGCGAGGCACCAATTCAGGACAACGATGAGATTGCGATTGGCGGCGTCCATGCGGTCAGATTTCGATCTGGTGCGTGACTCCACAGTCCGCCGGGATGCGGGCTGATGGCGGACGAAGACCTCCTCCAGTCC
>JAUVAN010000386.1 GCA_030591725.1 Deltaproteobacteria bacterium | reverse complement strand
TGGTTTTGCGGGACTAACTCAGTGGTAGAGTGCTAGCTTCCCAAGCTGGAAGTCGCGAGTTCAAATCTCGTGTCCCGCTCAAAAGGAACCCCCGCAACGACGGGGGTTTCGTCGTTTTTGGGGTCGAATAATCTTGATGGAGCCGGAGGCAAGAACAACAATCTATTATCCTTCGCTGCAGAAGAAGGTCTTCGGTTCGTTACAGAAGCAGTTACCGTCTGAAATATCCCATGGCGCGTATACGTCCCAGTCGACGTCTTCAGAAGGATCATCAATCTCCCGCCATCTCTTTTCTGCGGCGGGCTTTCCGCATTCGTCCTCAACTACTTGTCTGCATTCCTTGACGCTGCAGACCGTCTCTGTGCGACAGTAATCCATACTTCCTAACCACTTGTCGTACACCCCGTCCGTGTCCACTTCGCCATAATAGTCAATATAGCACCCGAATTTGCAGCATTCCTGAACGCACGCGGGGCAAAAAGCGGAGAACACAAGCAGCGGAAAGACCAGTCTAATGACCGTATCGTGCCACCCGGAGCCTGCCCGCCGCTTGCCCGGCGAAGACGGGAGGTTCGCCTTATGCATGAGAGCATTCTTCATCACTTTCCCCCATCCACTCCACCGTCGGGTACGTACCCCGCCGGAATGACATGACCGCTCGTGTCGATGAACCCACCAGCCTCCAGGTCGCAGAGAATCAGTACATCGCCCCAGATGCCCACGTTGTTGAACGCAAGCCACTTGTCCCAGATTGCGAGATTGTACTGGTGATCAACATAGGGAGTGATGATTCGGATCTCCAGGGTATCCCTGTCGATGATCTTGATCTGACTCAGGTTGTTGGCAATCCAGCCTTCTCCGGCGGCCTGGGAGTCAATGTATGTAACCAAGTGACCATGAGCATCAGGCGCTCCCTGGTCAAAGGGGTCGTCGTTCAATACGGTTCGTTGATTGGTATTGATGTCCCAGGCATCGAGGCTTGTCCAATCCGTTCCTGTTGCCAATCCGGTACTGGTTACAAGCTCGCTGGTCGTATTGTTGAACGACATCCCCAGAAAGCCCATTGGTTCCGAGAACATTAACTGTGCTCCGGCGGACGGGTTGTTCAGGTCGAACTTGTAGAGGTGTGTGTCGTTGACAAACGCTACCCAGTGGTCGCCATCGAAGGCGAACGTCCAGCTTCCGGATGCCCCTTGAAGAATGTAGCCTTCCGTATGGGCGTTGAGATCGTAGTATTTGATTCCCGATTCGTAACCGGCATCCGGATGCCAGGCGTATGAGTACACAATGAAATTCTGGCCGGCGGCTACCGAACCGTCCGATTGAATATTCGACGTAACGTGCGATTCGGTGGTTCCGAACAGATCGATTTCAAAGATTTCTCTTGTAACGGCGTCTCCAGGGGTTGTTTCTCTCTCGAAGAACACCTT
This sequence comes from Deltaproteobacteria bacterium, assembly GCA_030591725.1. Classification (GTDB taxonomy): domain Bacteria; phylum Myxococcota_A; class Polyangia; order JAAYKL01; family JAAYKL01; genus JAUVAN01. Next base: position 2,377 of record JAUVAN010000386.1, on the reverse strand, counting down.
GTCGCCATATATGCTGGGACCTGTGATTCCAACGGGGTAAACAGACCTGAGAACTTCGGTTTGCGTACCGGATGACAGTTGACGTTTCATTAAAATGTATTCCGAAGGAATCAATCCATTATCGATCCATTTCCAGACCATGTGATCGTTGTCCATATTGACCCAGCCGTACCACCCGTCACCGTTTGTCGTGCACGGTATGATCGCCTGACAACCCGGTGGCAGGCTCGGAGGACCGGTGTCGGTATCAGTATCAGTATCAGTGTCTGAATCGGTGTCAGTGTCAGTGTCTGAATCGGTGTCAGTGTCAGTGTCTGAATCGGTGTCAGTGTCAGTGTCTGAATCGGTGTCAGTGTCGGTGTCGGAGTCCGAGTCAGTGTCAGTATCGGTGTCTGCATCAGTGTCCGTGCTTGAATCGGAGCCTGCGTCCATGCTGTCCGTCGGGTCGTTCGAGCAGGCCACAGCCACGAGCAGCGCCAGACCCAGTAGTAGGGGCGCATCTATGTATGCGCCCTTAAATTTATCGATCATTGTCGCCCACCTCCATCTGTTGGGGCGATCATACCATCTTTGAAAGATGTTTGTCGTTTGTCCGCATTCCGTCCCCTATTCTCCTCAGTTCGCGGACGAGAAGGGGTCTTCAACCGGGCGGGGCTGGCGAGTTTGCTCCGCCAGGGATCTCAGTTCCGCCGAGGCAATGTAGGAACGCCCGCGCTTGTCGCCACGAGGGATCAACAGGTCCTTGTCTGCGAGGAGCTTCAGATCGCGCCCGGCGACCACGTCCGAGACATCGGCCGCTGTGCGGTACGTCGCGTTGCGGACCTGGTAGCCATTGGCGGCATCGGACAGCGCGACCATGACGCGCTCCGGCAGGCTGCGGCGCTTGATCTCGATCTCCAGAAGATCCCAGAGCGTTTCCATCTCGCGAACACGCGCGAGGAGAGTTTGGGCCTGCCGGTAATGGGCGGTGAGGATGAACCTTAGCCACGGCCTTGCGTCGTTATCCGGCTGCCAGCGACCGCCGCCGACCTCCACCAGTACATCGTAGTAGGCTCTGGTGTTGCGACCGAGGTACTCCTCGATACTGCAAAAGGGTGGCTCCAGGATGCCCTCCCGGGCCAGGACGAGCGTTTGAAGCACCCGGGCCATTCGGCCGTTACCGTCCGAGAACGGGTGAATCATCACGAGGTTCAAGTGCGCCATCCCGGCGCGCACGACCGCCGGCATCGACTTGTCGTCGGCGTTGAGCTGCTTCGCGAGTTCGGTCACGAGGTCGGGAACAATGTCGCTGTCCGGCCCTTTGTAGACGATCTCGCCAAGCTCGTCGTTGCGGACGAAGATCGCTCCGTGCCGCCATCTCCCGGGGTTTCGGGAAAGGTCATGGCCAAGCATCATAAAGTGAAGGCTCTTGATGAGGTCGGCGTGGTAGGAGAACTCCGGGTCCGTGGCGAGTTGGAGAACGTAGGTCATCGCGTTGCGATAGCCCGTCACCGCCGCCCATGTATCCTTGTCCGCGTCCATGGGTTCCTGGCCTTCGGCCGCCGCGAGGGCGTCCTCGACCGTGACGTTGTATCCTTCTATTGTGTTCGATCCGCGGATGGCTCTGGCGAAGGCCGTGCGTCTGAGCAAACCGGTCCAGCGCCTGGCCTGGATCGTGTTGTGACCGAGCTTTCGGCGCAGGTCGTCCACGCGGGCCACGACCGACTCCTCATTGGTGGTCAAAATTGGAGTGCGGAATAGCATGTCGGAAACTCCTATACGAACCAACTACAAGTAGTATAATATACAATCGCAAGTCGTTAGTCAACAGACTATCCGACCAGGACATGCACGGTCGATGTCAATGAAAATACAATTCACATTGCCCTTTCTAAAGAGTGAGAACGGGGGGAGACTACTTCACGCAGACATGGTCGGCGGTGTAGAAGTCAATACACTCTGCGGTGGAGGCGCAGCCCGTGTGCTCGCAGGCGCCGTCAGTGCACATCCAGTGGTCCTCGGTGAAGAGGTCATCCGTCAAGGCGCAGTCGGCCGGCGTCGTGCAGCCAACGCCGCATATGGGGGTATTCAAATACTCATGGCAAACCCATGTTTTGTCGGGATACGCGTCGACGCACTCCTGGTCGTTGTTGCATCCGGTCCAGACGCACAGGCTGTTGTCGCAGGTGGAGTTGTCGGACCCGAAGATCGGATAGAGTACCGCTGAGGAGTTAAAGGCACAGTCGGCGGGAGCGGAGCAAGGTGCGTGGCACTTCGGCGGGTCCACATTGGTGTCGCATGCGATGCCGGTGATGCCGGGGAACACTACTTCGCATTCGGCGGTGTTGAGACAGCCCTTCCATGTGCAAACGTCATCGGTGCAGTCGAAATTGTCCGC
>JAUVAN010000151.1 GCA_030591725.1 Deltaproteobacteria bacterium | reverse complement strand
GGTGGTTTCTCTCGGCAAGGAAATCAAGTCCATGGAACAGGCCATGAGTGAACCAATGGACGACGATGAGATGACATCATTGCTGGAGAAGTACGGTGAGGCCGTCGACGCGTTTGAACACGGTGGTGGTTACGATCTGGAGAACAGAGCTCAAACTGTTCTTACAGGTCTTGGCATCGGACCAACTGATTATGGTCGTCCTGTGGAATCGTTCAGCGGCGGATGGAAAATGCGCATTGCGCTGGCTCGCATTCTCGCGTTGAATCCAGATGTTCTCTTACTGGACGAACCAACAAATCACCTGGATATAGAATCAATTCTCTGGCTTGAGGAATGGCTCTCACAGGAGTTTAAAGGTTCACTCCTGATGACCAGCCATGACCGGGATTTCATGAACAGATCGGTTACACGCATTGTGGAAGTGGCAAACAAGTCCATCACCACTTATAGCGGAAACTATGACTTCTATCTCAAGGAACGTGAGATCCGGCGCGAGCAGCTTATTGCGAGCCATCGGCGGCAGCAGGAGATGCTTGCCAAAGACGAGGCATTTATAGCGCGGTTTGCCGCCCGCGTTTCACACGCCGCCCAGGTGCAATCGCGCATTAAAAAGCTGGATAAAATTGAACGTATCGAGATCCCAGCCGGGGAAAAAGTTGTTCGTTTTCAGTTCAACGAGCCTCCTCGTAGCGGCGATGAAGTCGTGAAAATCAGAAATCTGAGCAAAAAATGGACGATTTCGGATGGTGTGGTGAAGCTAGTTTTCAGCGGCCTGTCAGGACTGATACGCAGACAAGAAAAGATTGCTGTCGTGGGAATAAACGGCGCGGGCAAGTCAACCTTCTTGAAGGTTCTTGCAGGCCAGACCAGACCAACCGATGGTGAAATTGTCATCGGCGCAAACGTTAACGTCGGCTATTTCAGCCAGCATGCCATGGAGCTTCTCAGTCCCAAAATGACAATTTTTGAAACTGTGCAGGAGGTGATGCCCCTGGCAAACAACGGTATAATTCGCAGCCTCTGTGGAGCATTTCTTTTTCAAGGAGAAAATGCGGACAAAAAAATTGAAACCCTCTCCGGCGGTGAGAAAAGCCGCGTTGTCCTGGCGACTCTTTTGGGGCGACCTCTCAATCTTCTCATTCTTGACGAGCCCACAAACCATCTGGATATTCAGTCACGAATGATCCTGTTAAATGCGTTGCAGAAATTCTCGGGCACCGTGGTTATGGTGAGTCATGACAGGCATTTTCTGAGATCGCTCGTGGACAGGGTTTTTGAAATCGACCATGGCCAGATGCAGGTTTTCGATGGCAATTACGAGAACTACTTGAGCAAAGCGACAGCCGGCAAAGTTGTGACCCCGTAATCACACGCAGTCTTCGAGGCACTCCCTGAACGGCTGATGGCATTCGGCTCTGCAATCCAGGTATCCGGGCATGTCAGTGAAGTTTTCCTCACAGTCCCATACGCAACCGGTCTTTGCCGGTGAGCAGAGATTGACGCAGTTGTATGCGGAGTCGACGCCGGCGCAATCCGTGTAGTCGTTCGAACAGGCCATCAGACAGTCCATGTCTTCGCTGTCGCAGCCTAACACACAGTGCTGTGAGGCCTCGAGGCAGGGGCACCCCGACATGCACATGATCATCCCCATGCTGCATTCGTACTCGTAGTCTTCGCAATCCCACATGCAAGAGGTGTCATCGGGGCTCGAACAGTCCTCCATGCAGGTCGCCGCGTTCTCTTCGCAGGAGTCGACCGCACCGGCATATTTTCCCGCACAGTTCTGCTCGCATTCCACGTTGCTGGGCTCATCGTCACAGCAAGAAAAGAAAAAAAGCAGTCCGAGACAACCGACCACCGCGGACAGCTGATGCATTGTGATTCCCTTGCAGAACGACATGTTTTCTTCCCTTTTTTTTACTACCTTCATGCCCGTGCCCCTGAGAATTATCAGTTAAATGATAAGACCGTACAATATGGACAATAGCCGGCCCGGGCGTGGATTTTCTCTGCCTGTCTCGTTACATGAGCAACCACGGGGGCCGCGCCCAACCGGCTCCGGAACGGACACGCACCACTTCACCTTTTCGTCCTGAACCGGGTTCGAAAGAACCTTTTGTGCTTTGTATTCTCGGGATTCAATGGTCCCTGAAGTCAGGTTTATCTCCGCGGTCATCTGCAGGCCTTCAATGGAGTATATATCTTCTTCGTCGGCGTCGAAATGGGTCAACGCAACACCCACGCCTATCGTTTCTGCACTCGCATCCCCGGAGACATCGAATTCAATCTTATAGACTGTGACGCCATCTCTTATCTCCTTGCATTCAGTTATGAACGGCCACCATTTTCCGGGGGCGTAGGGAAAAGTCGGGGGGAACGCCTTTGCAAGATACTCCATCGGCACAAGAGCTTCCGGCTCGTCTTCCGAGGCTGCAATCAGTCTCGCCCCGTCCACCTTCCATCCCTCCGGCAACCAGACACCAATCAGCCCATTGCCGCCCCATGTTTCGGGACCAAGCTCACAGTCTTCATAATCAGGTTCGCCGTTTTCTTTTGTCTCGCACAGCCTGCGTTCGTACTTGGCTTCGGCTCGAGCCCGGAGAGTGAATTTCCCCTCACTAATTGATCCCGGCACCAGGGTGAGTTCGGTCACCGACAACTCCGGGCAGCCTGTTACAAGCAGCATGATGCCCGCCAACATCACGTGTGTTCTGATGCGCAAAATCGTTGCAACCAATCGACTTGTCTTTTTCATTTTTGCCCCTTCTAACCTGTAATCAGCCGGACTTGTTGACCAGACTTTCGCGCAAGGCAATTATTGCTCCGGAACCTGCTCCGCAAGATATGATAGACCTCATGGCCTCTTCCACTCCAATCGAGACCGCGTGAACATATTTTCCCTTGAGATGAAATATCTGACCCGAGGTTGGATTGGGGCCGGTCGGCACGAACACAGAGAACATCCCATTGTCGTGCTCTTCCGTGATGAAGGCTGTAGCCAGGGTATCGCTGCCGTAGAGTTGCACGATGGCCACCCGTGAGAACGGTGACTTTTTCTTTCCCAGAAATTGCAGCACCGTCTCCTTGACCAGCTTGTAACCGGGCGCGAAGCGAGACAGTTTGGCCTCCAGTTTGGTCTGAACAAACCGGCCGACGCCGGTCTTGACCAGCATGCCGAGCGCAAAGCAGAAGATGATGATCGTCACGATCACAATCAGGTCGGCAAAAAACTTCCATATCTCGGACTTGGCCAGCAACAAGTTGGTCAGCGGACCGATCAGCGCGGTGATCTTCCCGTACAACCAGCTGAACACGCCGAAGATAATGGTGGCCGGCAGGATTACCACCAGGCCGCCGATGATCGTTGTCTTGAAAAAGGAGACTGCGTTTTTCATGGAGCACCTCTCGATTGCGATCACTTCTCGCGGATCGCTGCTCCATTCATATCACAATGGTATCTCCACGCCGAAAGCTTACCGCGCCTCCTTCTTCAGGGTGCCACTTTTTCTTGAGGCACTTGTCATGCCTATTATTCGTGTGCGACTTCGGCCAATGCCTCTTCGATAACCGATTCGCTGACCCCTCGGCGCTTCAGGCTCGAGACCAGACCTGACAATGTATCGCTCTCCAAACGCTCCAGATCTCTTCTTAGACACTGCCCCACATAAGCCCGGATCAGGGGTTGATACCCCGAAATTCCCAGTAGAGGCGCAACGCGTTTCAAATCCTCAATCACGTCCTTCGGCATTCGAAGCGTAACAGATGTCATCGGGCGATTGCGGTCCAAACGTGTTTTGAGATTTTTAATTTTCATAATCCCGCCTTTCACTTCGACTTGCCTTTCGGGCGGAGACAATTCTTACCCGATCATCCTCAACTATAATGTAAACCACGAACAACAAATCCCAATTCTCATCCATCCCAATTATCGCATTCCGGACTTCTTCCTCGGGACTAGCATCCACAACGCGCAAGAACGGATCGAAAAATGCTGAGGCAGCCTGCTGAAAAGTGACCACATGTTTTTCAACATTCTTCCCCGCTTTCGTGCGATTCCAGACGAAAGTAATTCCATTCCGCTTGAAGATCTCATCCATGATTAAGCTTAATGCAGCGTATGTACAATGTCAATACGTTGTTATTTTTTTGGGCCATAACACTCAATGAGACGCTGGGGGCAAAGTCGCGGCGGTTGGTCCTGTATCGATCGTTGCTTAAAAAACCCCGACTACCGCGCCATGAGCTTGCAATCTCTCACATACATCCTGGGGCCACTGCAAGCGGCGCATTTTCTATATGCATCTTTGGATTGCGCCCGATTGTTATTGAGCTGATAGATATACCCGATGGCCAGCCATGCCTGTGCGTTGTCCGGGTTGGCTGCGACCGCCCGCAGCCCATAATCGAGGGCTTCTTCCCTGGTCTTCTTGCCCTCCATGAAGATGACGGCCAGCTCGGCGAGCGCCACGTCGCCTTGAGGATTGGCCACAATGGCCTGCCTGAGCAACTCCACTTTCTTCTTGCGGGGTTTCCTCTTCGCCTGTGCCAGGAGATCCTCGTATGCACCGAGATCCGTTGCTGCTGCGGGCTCGGCAACAGGCTCCTCCACCGGCTCGGCAACAGGCTCCTCCACCGGCTCGGCAACAGGCTCCTCCACCGGCTCGGCAACAGGCTCCTCCACCGGCTCGGCAGCGGGCTCGATGGCCTCCTCGGGCGCAGTTGCAACCAGAGGCTCGGCCTTGGCCAGAGAGGCCTTGCCGTCCTTCTTCTTTACAAGGTCCGGTTGGAGAATGGGTGCGTCTTCAAAATCTTTTACGCCACCGATTATCCCCGACATCATGATTCCGTAGGCGCCGCCCCCGAGAGCCGCGATCACGAAAAAAGCGATGACGAACGGCCTGGATCCAGATGATGATCTCGGTGCGGGCATCCATGAATCGCCGTCACCCTCTTCGTATTCGTCCGAATCGCCGCGTTCTTCCTCCTCGGGCTCCGGTTCGGGTTCCGGCTCCGGCGTCGGCTTCGGCTCGGGCTTCGGCCCGGGTATCGGCTCGGGTATCGGCTCGGGCTTCGGCTCGGGTTCCGGACTCGGCGGCTCTGGAGTAACACCGCCCCGGAACTCCCTGGTATAGGTCTCACCGTGATAGTACTGCTCCTCTTCGTTACCGGGCGGAGCATCTATTTGTTCCGGAGATGGCGGAGGCGCCGCTTCGTCGAGCGCTTCCTTGATCCTGGCGCGTTCATCCGCCTGCGCCTCCCCGGACTGCATTTCGACAGATTTCCTTTCGATCGCAGGAGGCGACTTGGTGGGCCTGTCCGAAGGACCGATCGGCACGGCCTTCTTGGTGAGCGCCACCCTGGCAATCGTTGCCGGAGCTTGCGGAGCGGAGACGATCGGCGCCTGTTGGGGCTCCTCAGGCTCGGGGGTCACCTGGGAAATTGCAGCGAGAAAACCCGCACCCCGCGCGCCTATCGAGGATCTGTCGGGCTTGGAAACCGCTTCGATCCTCGGAAGTTTCAGGGTGGGCGAAACCACCTCCTCCTCTTCGAATTCCTCTGCTATCGGCGGGGGGCCCGGTCGCCGGCGGCCGGGGGTAGAGGAAGCTCCTTGAGGCCGCTCTCCTCTTCACCCGGAAGATTCTCGTCATCGTAATCTTCGTCTTCCGCTTCTTCGAAACTCGGAAAGACCATTGTGTCTTTCAGTTCGTCATCGAGAGGATCGGGCCCACCCTCGGCAATCAAACCCTCGAAATAGAGCTTCGAGATCACCGTCAGAGCTTCGAGATCGCCCAGGGAGCAACAGTCCACGACGCTCATCAACGAGCGTTTTCCATCGAAGTGCTTGAGCAAGGTGTTGATCTCGTCGGGGATCTCGCTCAACCGCTCTGCCAGCATTTCATCGTCCACGTCGAAAACCGAAACGAGCGGCGGCAACTGCTCGAGCAGGCGCCCCCATTCGTCGAGGCGTCGCATCCCCTCCATCAGGAGGCCCTGTGTGGACAGGGTGATGTTGTCCTTGCGGTCTACATTGATAAACTCGATCTCGAACATTCCGCGTGACCAGACCAGCATCCGGTAGACCGCGTCTTCCGCCTTGCGGTTATTCGTCTCCGCGTCTATGACCTTGCCGTCCCGAAAATAAATCTCGCCCTTGTCGTCTTCTCTCACCAGGTGGATGACCCCCGACTTCCTTGAGATGTCGATGGTCTGGATCAGGTCGATGATCCCCATATCCTCCAGGTCTCCGGAGAACTTGGTCTTGGACCCTCGGTTCTCCAACCGCTCCCGCTGTCTCCTCTGGAGCACCAACCCCACACGGGCCAGGATTTCCCTGATGAAAATCGGCTTGGTAAGATAGTCCTCGATCCCTTGCTCGAGTCCGCGGATCTTGTCCTCAATGGACTTCTGAGCCGTGAGAAATATCAGGGGAATGTCCGCCCACTCGGGGTTCTCTTTCATCTTGATATTGAGAGCGAAGCCGTCCATCTCCGGCATGTTGGTATCGGAGATGATCAGATCCGGAACAGAGATCTGTATCTTTTCGATGGCATCCGCACCGTTTACGGCTTTTGTGACGCTGAAGCCGGCCTTCTTGAGGCTTACCTCCAGAACCCTGAGGCTCTTTGGATCGGAGTCGACTATAAGAAGGTGTTGTTTCGCCAATTTGCTACCTCTAAACCGTGTTGAATAAGCCGTTCATCACTTCCCCGCGTCGACTCCCGCGTCGGGCTGTGGTGGGGGATTCAGTGTGCGCACAGGACGGAAGCCGCTATTGAGGAGTCTGGTATCGAAGTCACGACCGTGATGGTCAGCGGCACGACAATAGCAGGCTTCGGCGAAACAACTTCCCCCTTTGATGGAACGCCGATCATCCTGTTCAGGAAACGCGCCAATGGGGTCGATGAGCGGGCCTTCAATGCCGGCGTTTACCGACATACTGAAACCGGTTACGACATAATCAATCCATTCCCGAACATTGCCGAGCATGTCGAACAAACCCCAGCCGTTGGCTTGCTTGCCGCATACCGGGTGCAATGCGTCGCCGGAGTTATTGCAATACCAAGCGATGGGCTCGGCAACCGGATCTTCCTGACAGCCATTGCTGTCCGTGGTCACATCTCCGCTGTAGGTGGCCGTGATGGTGCCGGCCCGAGCCGCATACTCCCACTCGGCGCTCGTAGGCAGCCTATATCCGGGACATTCGTACCAGTTGGTATACCGGTGCGGATCGCCTGTGCAGGTGTATGTGTCACTAAAATTGGCTGCACTGCAAACCTCCCATTCTATGGGGCACCCACTTCCGATAGTGCCCTGACAATCCATGAGGTCATAGCAAGGATCCAGACCTTCGGCTGTCGACAGCGCGTTGGCGTAAGCCGCGGCCTCCAGCCAGTTTATGAATACGACAGGCTTTTGAGGCCCCAGGTCTCGTGACGGATTTAAAAAACCCGCAGCCTCCCATTCGGCCTGGGTGACTTCGCTTTGTGCCATGAGAAACGTCCGTGTAAGCGTCACCTGCACCTGATTTTCAGAATTTGCGCCTCGACAGGGCTCGGTAATCGGGGACCCGAGAATAAAGCAACCCGGCTCAATCTCGCACCAACCGTCCGTACAATCGGCAACCGCCGGGGGTTGTGTGCAGTCGCCATCGGTGTCCGTGTCGGAGTCAGTGTCGGAGTCAGTGTCGGCGTCTATGTCAGTGTCAGTATCGGTGTCGGTAGAAGCATCTTTGTCATGAGTGGATGGCGAATTTTTTGCGCACCCGAATGCCACTGCCAAAGGCAATGCAAAGAAAATCACGATTATCGATTTGAGTGACATGATTTTTATTTCCATTTCAGTAATCGACACCCGCCTCGTCTCCCTTGTCAATAAATTGATCCTGTTTGGCAAAGTTAGAGGGGTACTGATCTACCACCACCGTCCACACAAGATCATCCCAAAGCCAACCTACATAAGGAACTAGACCTTCTTCGGCGCCTGGCGTAGTGCCCTCCCAAACATTCGAGATTTCATTTACCGAGAAAAGATGGCTTCCGTTCGCCCAGACGTTCCAGTAAAAATTCAACCAGTCCAGCATAGTTCCGCGATTGGTGTGATCGGGATCGGCGTAACACCGGTTTTCCATCCATTTCGGGTTGGCAGCGCAGTTTAAATAGACAGGCGGTGTTGTATCAATAACGTACCCGCCAATTCCACCTTCGTAATACCAGGCTTTGTCCCAGAACCCCATGTGACAGTCTGATTCCCGGTCATTGAAAAGCGCGGCGCCGTAGAAATGCGCCCACCCCTCTACCTGCGCAGGGCCTATAGCTGTACGCGATTGCAAACAAACTGATGGTGCAATATCAACGCAATTGCACGGATGTTGGGTCGTAGTATTCGGGGAGTAATCGGTAAAGTAAGGTTTAATCCCATACCCCTCCTCCACTCCCCATATATATCCCCCGGGACCGTTAGTTGCATTTGCTTGCCGATGGCCGAACTCATGCCCTATTACAAATTTGTAATGTGAATGATCAAGGTGGTCAGAGGAATAATCCGTAGCAATGCATATCCCGGAGTTGAGATAATTTGAAACTGTGCTAGTACATTTTGCGGGATTCGTATTTACGTATGTTTGTGTATAATCGGGATATTCCAGATCATCACTGTTATTAAGTACTTGCCCTGAAACAACAGTGACGCGCGTTTGTGGGCTGTTCCATGATGGATTGAAAATCACTGTGCCCAACCCGGGCATTGAAAGATCTTGTGTGGTGAAGTTATTGTTCAACCAGACCCAGGTTGCCCCATAATCTGGTGCAACGCCATGTTGTACATAGATCTTGCGAGCATCGGCACGTTCGAGTTTGGTTCCCTGCCTGAATCTGTATGTAGCGAAAGAATCTAAAAGGATGTAATCGAGTGTGCAACCGTATTCGTCAAGGATACCGGACCAGACGGTGTCATAGTCTGAGCCGACTTTCTTTTGCAGTTGAGCGTGAGAGTATCTGGCGCCCCAGTCATAAGCGCCGAGCGAATTGCCGACGTCTTCTCCATATCCCGCGTCGACATAGTTTGCCTTCCATGTCACGCAAAACTTTGCGGCAATGGCCGAGGCGTTGTGCGAGAAAAAAACAACCGACAAAAACAATAACATTCCGAATGCAATTTTGTAT
>JAUVAN010000234.1 GCA_030591725.1 Deltaproteobacteria bacterium | reverse complement strand
TGAGCGCCACGACCACAGGCGGCTTCGCCGGCAGTCCGGCGGGACTATGCGCCGCCAGGGCAGTGCGCCGGGCGCGTTTCCCCCAGGCCAAGAACAAGCTAACCGTCACCTATCCGTTTAAATTCTAGACAAATATTCCAGGCAGGTTGCCACACCGAAACCCGTTCCTCCGCACCGACACAGCGGGGTCGTTGACTCGGTGCGCGCGGGGCCGGCTATGTCCAGATGCATCCAGGCCCGGTCCTTGACGAATCGCCGGAGGAACAACGCAGCCGTGATCGCCCCACCCCAGCGACCACCCAGGTTCTTGATGTCTGCCACATCACTGCGAAGATCCTTCTTGAGCTCGCCAGCAAGCGGGAGCCTCCACACCAACTCACCTGCCCCATCGGCGGCCGCGATGAACCGATCGGCCATCTGATCTTCCGATGCGAACAGACCGGCTCTGAGCGCCCCGAGCGCCGTCGGACAACTTCCGGTCAGCGTGGCGAGATCGATAATCTCGTCCGGCTCCAGGTCCGACGCGTAGGAAAGAGCGTCGGCCAGCAATAGCCTCCCCTCGGCGTCGGTGTTGATGATCTCCACTGACAAACCCGACAGGGACTCGATCACATCACCTGGACGTGCGGCCTGGCCGTTGATCGAGTTCTCCGCCAATGGGATGATCCCGTGCACCTCCACACCGAACCCCATTTTCGAAAGGGACGACATGACCGCCAACACCACTCCGGCGCCTGCCATATCTGTTTTCATGTTCGCCATGGACTTACCCGGCTTGATGCACAGGCCGCCGGAATCAAAGGTCACCCCCTTGCCGATCAGGGCGATCTTCCTGACCGGGTCTTTTGACGGTTTGTAAATGAGATGAATGAAACGGGGGTCCCGGGACGATCCCTGAGCGACCGCCATGAGGAGGTTCATGCCTGCCTTTTGAATCGCCTTCTTGTTCATGACCTTGCAATCCAGACCCTGGGCGTCGGCGATTTCCACAGCGATGTCGGCGAATCTCTCGGGATAAAGAATGTTGGCCGGCTCGTTGACGAGATCCCTGCACAATAGTACCGCCTCGGCGCGCACTCGAGCATCCTTGATCGCCCCACGAACCTCCTTCGCCCACTCCTGCGGCGGATAGACACCCACCCTCCCGATGCGTGGTGGCCTGTCCGTGATCTTTTGGGTCTTTCGACGGTCGAAGCGATACGCCCCGAGCATGAGCGCCTCGGTGGTCCAGCTCGCCTCGAGACACTTCCTGTCAGAATCAACGCTGTCCACGAAGACCGTCATGGCTTTCTCGCGGTGCCTGATTGCGACGTTGATCGTTCTGGCCATATTGGTCTTCCAGGTGGCAGCATCGGGCGAACCTTTTCCCATACCCACGAGCACCACGCGCACCGCCCCTCCACCTCTCAGGGACCCCTGCCATACCAGAAGCCTGCCCTCCTCACCCTTGAAGCTCTCCTGCGCAACCTGGGCTCTCAGAGAGCCACGGCTCCTGCGATCCGTGAAATCAAAGGCACGATTCACCCCTCCCTTGATGAACGGAATCACCAGAAGCCCGGTCTTGACCTGCTCAATCCTGTCATTGGTAACGCTTAACTTCATGAAATCTCCTCGATCTTCATTTGCCAGCCACTCAGATGACTGAGACCTTGCATGGCTGTCCTGTCGTTGTCAAACCAACCCGGTGACAACGCGGCGACGCCCCCGGCGGCACGCCGCTCCGCCGCCATCCGACGCCGATCTTCCCGGCCTGTGACCCACATAAATTTAACGCCGTTCATCACAACATGTCGAAATTTATAGCCAACCAGCCCGCCCTCGGGATCGTCACACCATGTGGCACGGCCGATGCAATGTTGCCGGTCGCTGGTCGGGAATGACCGGTCACACATGCAAAGGAAAGAAAGGAGCGACAAGTTGGAACCGCCAATCGAAGAATCTCGACCGAAGAGAAAGATCCACAAGATCTACACGGTGATCGAAAAGCCGAACAGCCCACGTGGCATCTGGCTCGAGATCGGAGTGGCATCGGAAAACCGCGACGGTTCCCTCTCGGGCAAACTCGACTGCCTCCCCGTCAACGGGAGCATTCAGATTCGCCCGTGGGAGCCGCGCAAGAACGACTCGTACCGTCGCAACAGCGACAATCACCAGGCACCACCATCCCAGTGGTCACAAGGAGGAGAACCAAGATGAAGAAATCCACAAGCGTAATGACAGCTCTGCTCGTTTCCGCGATTCTCGTTGCAAATGCAAGCGTTTCGATCGCAGGCACAGCGTCTGGCCAGGAAACGATCAACATCAACACGGCTACCGCTGCGGAACTGGCGTTCCTGCCCGGAATCGGCCCGTCCAAGGCAGAGGCCATCGTGAAGTACCGGAAGAACCGGCCCTTCAAGAAGATCGAACAGATCATGAGAGTGAAGGGAATCGGCCGCAAGAGCTTCGTCGCCATGCGCAATCACCTCAGTATAGATGGAACCACTACCGTCAAGAAGAAGATCAAGCGCACCAAGTAGCGAAGAAAATCACTCCAGAGTAGTACCCGGCCTCGTGCGCTCAAGTATGGCAAGATAGTCCTGCGGCAACTTGCCCAGTAACTGAAGCTGGCTGTACGGCGGAGTGAAAGACGGATCGAGTTCGACAGCCTCCCTGAGATAGCGAATGGCGCCCCGCTCGTTACCCTGCCTGATGTTGGCCACCGCATAACTGTACGACAACTCGGCATCCTTCACGCCGGCCTTGTACAACTCCAGCGTCACACCGACGGCCTTGAATAGAAAGTTGCCACCCCGCCGAAGGTTTAACCTGATGAGGGCAATCTTTGCCTGCCAGCTCTCGCCGAATCCCACGTTTGTTCTGGCTCTCTTTGCAGCGGTCAACAGCCATCGATCCGCATCCCCCCGGCTTCCTATAGAGTTCAATGCCTTCGCCTTCAACTCGGCGATCTCGGCGGTCCAGGTGCCCGCGCTTCCGTGCGCCTCGTCGGCCCCGGAGATAACCTTGTCGTAGTTACTGGCGTCGAGCGCGGCGCTGAGCTTCCACAGCACAATTGCCGGATGGCTATTTACCTTCTCATCGGACAATGCCGCTGCAAGTGCCTTGTTCGCCCCGGCCTTGTCTCCGGTCTTCTGAAGAACCGCAATACGCAACGAAACCGCTTCCGGGTTGTTGAGCCCGTCAAGCACCAAGAGGGCCTCGGCCGGTACATCCATCGTCACATAGGCATCGGCCATCGCTATCCTGATGAGCGCTCCTTCCGGTTTATTCTTTCGCACGTCAGCGATGATCCCGAGGGCGGCCTCGCGACCATCCACGAGCCAGACCGCAAGCGCCTGATCGATCTTCGGTCGAAGCTCGCCTTCCGCCCCCGCGACAGCGCACTGCGCCGCTTTTTTCACCTCGAGCAGGGGCAAGTGACCGCGCATCAGGCGGGAGATGAGCGCGCAGGTGCATGGGTGCGTATCCTCCGATGTCTTGCCCAGGATCTTTGTCACGGCCGAGAGTTTTCCTCCGGTCCAGGCTCGGATTCCCGGCGTGCAACCGGCAGCATCGCCGACGAACCGCTCCGTCAGAGCGTCGATACCTTCCCGATCGCCCCGACTGCGGTACAACTCGAACATTTCGAGACCGACCCACATCAGGTGTTCCCCGATCTTGTCGGGAATAAATTTTTTCGCCTCGTCAAGATCAGCCCGTCGCACCGCCAGTATCCACTTCAACTCGCGTATGTCGCCGACCGAATCGAAATCGGTTCCCAGCTTCTCCAGTGAAGCTCCGGCCTGTTCTACCAGGTGATAATCGAGCAGACATCGTGCGCGCAGATCGTGGATCTCTGCGCAGGCGACCTCGCCTTCCGCGTCCAGAATATCGAGGGCAGCCCTCGGCCCGTTCAGGCGTCGCACTGCCATCGCATGCCAGGCCAGAAGCCTGGGATCCTTGTCCTTGCCCGACACGAAGCGAAGATCTTCGATCGCCCTGTCCAGTCGACCCGCCAGCAAATTCACCCGCCCCGCCAGGTATCGCCCCAGCATGGAGATATTCTGCGGCATGGAAGACATCTGACCGGAGATCGTATCCATGTCCTTTACCAGCGACAGGACCTGCGAGGGATCGAGATCTTCTCCGTACCACCCGGGCAAGCGCACCGAGACCGACGCCAACGAACCAAGGATGGATCCCGGGGAGCGTATCAGGAGATCCTCCGAGTAAGTTTTTACCGACTCGCCGTCCTCCTCCTTGAGAGCAAATGATAATGATGTATGCAAGGCTGGTAGATAGTCGCCAAAACCATTGCGGACGACATCGAGGACATCGAAAGCCTCCGAACTCTTGCCGGAAGCGAACAGGATCCAGGAACGCACGAGCTGCAGGCGCGGCTCGTTGGGATGCTTTTTCAATCCCTGCAGAACAATTTCAAGCCCGCCGGAAAAATCGTCATGGTGATACTTCTCTGCCGCCCGGGTCGCATAGGCCATGGCGCTGCCGTAAGACGAGATGGACTTCAGAGATGCGGCGGCCTTCTCCAGGTATTTCTCCTTCGGGCCGAACATCTCGGCCAGAAGCATGGAGTTCCACGCAAAAGCTACCTGGGCGTTCATTCGACCGGAGTGTCGATCCGCCAGGGCGGTGAGAATTTCGTCGTTCTCGACCAGCCTGGCAATGGTGGAGGCGGCCTCGTTGTCCCTGGCCTCGGAGATCCTGTTGGCCACGCTGCGCGCCACCAGTCGGTCGTTGGTGACGAACCCGACCACAATAAGCAATATCAGGACTATGGAGACAAAGAGCGGCCACCTGACCTTCCGCCAGAGTCGAACGGACGCCGGCATGGTGAGCACGGGGATGCTCTCGCCCGGACGGACTGGGTTGAGCATCTCGGCACGCGCCGCAACATCCCTTATGAATGACGGGGTGTCGTCACGACGCTTTTTGCCCTTCCATTTTCCCCCGGGGTCGCCAAGAGGGCCGTTGTCTTCGTCTTTTTTCATCTTCGCTTGTAAGTCTCGCTTTCTCCTGAAAGACCTGCCGCTTCACTCCCAGTTGACAGTATTACTTTGCCTCGCCAGCCGGCTTGGTTCTGTCCCGGACAACCTGGTAATCGGCGTCCAGTTTTACACGTTTTTCAATTGCGCCGAGTCGCTCCTCCGCGACGGTCACGAACGTGGTCGCATCAGCGTGAGTCTGCGCAAATCCCTGGTACTTGGTCCAGGCCTCCTTTGCCGCGCCCCAATCGGCGGATCGCTCTTTCAGAACAGCAATCATGAACAGCGCCTTCGCATGGAGAGACTGGTCCTTCTCTCCCGCAATGGTCGCGGCGGTATTGAGGGCAGAAACAGCATCGTCGGATTTGTCGAGCGCGGAAAAGGCACACCCGACAAAATAGTATGACAACGCGTTCCCCGAATCCATCTCCTTGGCTTCCTGATACTTTGCCAGCGCACCCTCGTGATCACCCGCCAGATAGAGGGCGTGTCCTTCGGCCAACACGCCGTCGAACGACAGTCCTGCCGTCGGTTGGGCAAGCGCCGAGGCCGGCATCAGAGCAAGTGCAAGGACAAATAACATCCCGCGATTCATGATTCCTCCTTGAAAAGACATATTCAATGTAGATCGACTATACATTGTCATAGAAACACTGCAAGGGCAGTGACTACAGAGTCAGGGACAGGTGATTGGAGCCAGGGTAGAGTTCTATAGCCACCGGGCTCTCGTAACCTTCCGCCATGGAGTTGACATACTCCACCCGCCATTCGTATTTCCCGGGAAGAAGACCATCAAAATCCTGCACCCCGCCCTGGCCGAGGATCGTTCCCTCTATAAGGAGGTTTCCCGTGTCTTCCTCGCCCCTGAGCGCGAACAACCCCACGTCAATGTCCAGATCATTTTTGATCGTAAGCGTTGCTTCGACATTGTCTTCACATCCGATGGAAAGGGTGAGCACTACAGCCAACAACCCAAAAAGAAGTATGCTTTTTTTCATTGCTTTTCCGCCTCGCCACGGCGACCATCCATCGATCGCATTCTTGCTTGAGCGGTAGTTTACATTCAACAACCGGATGCAAGCAAGCGATTCTCGCAAGTTGACGAAGCTGTAATCGGAGGAAAAACAAATGTCAGTGATCAAACCGTTTCGAGGTCTCAGGCCGATACCCGACAAGGCCGCTGAGGTGGCCAGCCCCCCGTACGACGTATTGAATTCCAGCGAAGCACGTCGAATGGCAATGGACAATCCGATAAGCTTTCTCCACGTGGTGAAACCGGAGATCGACCTGGATCCCAATGTCGACCTGTATTCCGATCAGGTGTACGCGATGGGCGCACAGAATCTTGCGCGCCTGGAGCGGGAAGGCTCGATGTTTCGCGACGAGAAGCCTTGTCTCTACTTGTATCGACAGACAATGAAAATCGGCGACCGGGATCACGTCCAGGTGGGAGTCGTGGCAGGCGTCAGCGTCGATGAATACGAAAACAATCTGATCAAAAAGCATGAGATGACGCGGCCCGACAAGGAGAAGGACCGAACCAGGCACGTGGAGACTCTCAACGCCAACACCGGGCCGGTCTTCCTGACATACGCGTCACAACCGAAGATCAACGCCCTGGTCGAAGAATCGTGCAAGGCGAAGCCCACCTACGATTTCACCGCTGACGACGGGATCGGGCACACCTTCTGGGTCATCGAGGACGACGACAGGATCGAAGCGCTCGTGGGCGCATTTGCCGCACTGCCCCACATGTACGTGGCCGACGGCCATCACCGCTCGGCCTCCGGGGCCACAATCGGAAAGAAGAGACGGCAAGCCAACCCGAATCACACGGGCGAGGAGGGGTACAACTTCTTCCTGTCGGTCATCTTCCCGCACGATCAGATGTA
>JAUVAN010000260.1 GCA_030591725.1 Deltaproteobacteria bacterium | reverse complement strand
TGTTTCTAGAAGCCGGAGTCGAGTACGAGTTCTTTTTCTACGAATGGGGACAGAAGGATCCTGGGCTCGCTCTGTTTCGGAACCCGGGAACCGGAGAATTCTGGGGCGGACGGCAGGACAGCGAATGGGAGTTGTCCTCGTCCAGTTATAAAAACTACACAGCACCGCAGAGCGACTGGTACGGCCTCGTCGTATTTGCCGGCAATCGCAAACTCCACACGAGTTTTTTCCAGGTCCAGATCCAGCCGCTCAACGACTGTGAACCGTTGACGTCCGGGGTGCGCGTGATCCGCGAAGGATTCCCTCGCGACTTCTTGTATTCGCACACAAACGAGTACTGGTCGGCTGTTGGGATGTGTCCCTCCGAAGGGGACAGCAAGAACCTCTACGTTTTTACGCAGTGTGATGCGAAGGGCACCAATCTGGCGTACTCCCCGGCCACGGGAATGAGCTTTATCGTCGGTGACTTCAACCACAACACACTTGGGACATACTACCCGACCGTATCGGATAACGATCTTTACGCGCCGTATACTGTCGAGTGTGACACCGATGCCAATATTTTACCGCACGATACGAACGTCGAGGGGTCATATCTCGCGGATGCCGATGAAGGGGATCTCATCAAGATCTGGGACGTGTTTCTGGTGGACGGCATGACCTATCAGATTGGTTTTGCAAGAAGCGGGGGGGCCGATATGCGTCTTGCGCTTTTCAAGAACCCGGGGAACGGCACGTATTGGACCGACCGGTACATGGCTGAGTGGGAGCTTTTCGATTCGGGTAACAAGAGTTACACGGCGACAACATCCGATTGGTACGGGCTTGTCGCATTTGCCAACGTGAGGGACAAAGACGGGAACTACTCAATCCGGATTTCGGAGGAGGGCGCAACGGCCATTCGGCCCGATCCGGCGATACCCAAGGAATTCGCCTTGTACCAGAACGCGCCGAATCCGTTCAACCCATCGACCGTCATCCGGTACGATGTGCCGGTAGGCGGTGGGCACGTGTCGCTCGTGGTATACGATGTAAACGGCCGGCTCGTTCGATCACTCGAATCGCGTGTCGACACACCGGGAGAGAAAACGGTGACCTGGGACGCACGGGACAACAACGGGGTACCGGTGTCCTCGGGCGTATACTTCTATCGTCTCGTCGCGCCGGGGGTTAACGAGACACGAAAAATGGTGGTAATGAAATGATCTAGTCCGTGGCTCTTTTGAGTTCTTGGGTTTAGAAAGCCCGGTTGTCGAGTGGATGGAGACTCGATGGCCGGGCTTTCTTAACAGAATCAGTTCAAGTGCAAAAAGGGCAATGGGCGAGTGGCAACTGAATCTTTCCTTATGTCGTCACGGGATGGCGAGTTGGGGCGGCGTATCGGAGGTTGCCGACGGAACCAGCGAGGAATCGAGAGCGTTCGACGCCCTGAATGTCTGGAGTGTGTGTTTCGAGCCGGGCGGGATAAGCCGCGCGAGGCTTGCCATGTCCGACTCGGAGAGAAGGCGCGATACCTTCGTAGTTCTGAATTCGTGATCGACTTCACTGGAAGCGAGGATTTTGATCGCCTCCATGATGTCGGAAACCGGGGCCTTTACACCGGAGAGCCTGTCGTAGGCGCCGGGCGGCGCTTTCACGTCCATCGCTATATAATCGACGAGGTCCTTTTCTATCAGATAACGAATCACGCGGGGTTTGCTGCCGTTCGTATCCAGCTTGATGTCGTATCCCATGAGACGGATCTTACGAAGGAAGGCGGGCAGATCAGGCTGAATGGTCGGTTCTCCTCCAGAGATGACGACTCCGTTGAGACGCCCTGTGCGTGAACGCAAAAATCCGAGTACGTGCTCCTCTGGGATGAGCCTTCCTTCGAGTGCGGTCAAGGGTAGCAGATCCCCGTTATGACAGAACGGGCATTTGAAATTGCAGCCCTGTGTGAATACGATCGACGAGATACGTCCCGGGAAATCACTGAGACTGAATCTCTGTAATCCGCCTATCCTCAAGATCTTCCCCCTATCGAATACGTGCTCCTAATATCAAACTCGGCTTGTTTACCCTCGTTCCACTGGTTGACGGGTCTGAGGTATCCAACGACCCTCGAGTATACCTCTGTTTCCCTTCCGCAATCGGGACATCGGGGTATCTCTCCCTTCAGGTAACCATGCTCGGGACAGACGGAGAATACGGGTGAGATGGTGAAATAGGGAAGCCGGTAGTCATTACAGACCTTGCGGACGAACTCTTTAACAGCGGAAGGATCGGCGGCCGCCTCGCCCAGGAAAACGTGAAGGACAGTGCCTCCCGTATATCTCGCTTGCAGTTCGTCCTGCAAATCGAGAACCTCGAAAACGTCATCGGTGAAGTTTACGGGTAGCTGGCTCGAGTTCGTGTAGAACGGTTTGGCTCCGGCTCGGATCTCCGTGTCATTGGCCAAGCTGATGCCGGGGAACTTCTCGTGGTCGATCTTTGCCAGTCTGTAAGCTGTTCCCTCGGCCGGAGTGGCCTCGAGGTTGTAGATGTTGCCAGTCTCCTCCTGAAATACCGTCAGTTTTTCACGCATGAAATCGAGTACCCGGACAGCGAAATTCTTGCCCTCCGAGGAGCCGATGTTTGTACCGAGGAGATTCAGGCATGCTTCGTTGAGCCCAACGAGTCCTATCGTGGAGAAATGGTTGAACCAGTAACAGCCGTGTCTTTCGCGCACGCTCCTAAGATAGTACTTCGTGTATGGGTAGAGGTTTTTTTCGGTAAAGCCCTCGAGAACTTTACGTTTCGTCTCGAGGCTCGTTCTGGCCATCTCCATCAGATGGTCGAGGCGGCTGAAGAACTCGTCCTCGTTTTTCGAGAGAAATCCGATCCTCGGCATGTTGATCGTAACGACGCCCATCGAACCGGTCAGGGGATTGGCGCCGAACAGGCCGCCGCCGCGTTTTTCCAGCTTTCTGATGTCGAGTCTCAGCCTGCAACACATCGATCTGGCGTCGTCCGGTGACATGTCCGAGTTGACGAAATTCGCGAAGTACGGGATCCCGTACTTTGCTGTTACCTCCCAGAGCTTCTCCAGCCCGGGTGCTTCCCAGTTGAAGTCGGGAGAGATGTTGTATGTCGGGATTGGAAAGGTGAATACCCTGCCTCGTGCGTCACCTTCGGCAAGAACCTCCAGGAAGGCGCGGTTGAACATCACCATCTCCTCGGAGAAATCGGCGTACGTTTCGTCACGAAGTTCGCCGCCTATTACAACCGCCTCCCGAGCGAGCGAAGCGGGGGGTTGGAGATCAAGTGTGAGGTTTGTGAACGGTGTTTGGAACCCGACCCTCGTCGGCACGTTTACATTGAACACGAATTCCTGCAACGCCTGTTTTACCTCGGTATATGAAAGAGCGTCATACCTTATAAATGGGGCGAGAAGAGTGTCGAAGTTTGAAAACGCCTGCGCGCCGGCCGCCTCTCCCTGCAGTGTGTAGAAGAAATTCACTATCTGTCCCAGCGCGGTCCTGAAATGCTTAGCTGGCTTGCTCTCGGTCTTGCCCGCGGCCCCGCGGAAGCCACTACGCAGCAGGTCTTGCAGGTCCCATCCAACGCAGTAGACGGAGAGCAGGCCGAGATCGTGTATGTGCATCGCTCCGGAAGTATGCGCCTCACGCACCTCTGGGGTGTAGATCTTATTGAGCCAGTAGGTCTTGCTCACCTCGCTCGAGATGTAATTGTTGAGTCCCTGGAGCGAGTAGGACATATTGCTGTTCTCCCTAACCTTCCAGTCGAGTTTCTCCAAGTAGCTGTCGATCAGGTCGACGTCCGCCTTCTCAACCATCGCCCTGATCCGCGCGTGTTGATCGCGGTAGAGGATGTACGCCTTGGCCGTTTTCTTAAAAGGGGACGTTAACAGTACTTCTTCGACGACGTCCTGGACCTCCTCGACGCCGGGCACCTCTTCGCCGAGGACAACCTGGGAAAGGCCAAGAACCCTGCGTGTCAATTTGCGTGCTGTATCCTCGTCGAACTCGCCGGAGGCGCGCGCCGCCATGAGTATCGCCCTCGTGATCTTCTCCGGATCGAAATCGACTACGCGCCCGTCCCTCTTGCGTATCATGCTGAATGTCATCTGTTTGGCTTCGATCGTTTTGCAGTCTCCTGTGAGGGAAGATTCAGTCATGCGATGCGTCCTTTCGGCCGGGCGGGAGAGCACATGATGATGTACTGCGACCGGTGATCGGTGTGAGATGGTATATCGAGTATTGTTTCTGTCTCGAGGTCTGGACGACGCGTGCGAATCCCGAGGAGCGGTTCCGTGATCATGCTCCTCGGCGCGACTCCGGCCTCCGATGTGGGGAAAAACCTCGTTGCTTGGCAGCAGAGAGGGCCTCGCGCTGAATCGGTCGTTGACATGCGGGTCTTCTACCTGTCAAGCCAGCCTTTCCCTCGAAGGCTTTGGCCTCCTCCGCGGATTACCGCGGGCTGTTGGCAGGTCTTCGGACTCGCAGGCTCCGGACTTGTCCGGGGGCCTACCGGCCGCGGCTTCCCAACCCTAATGGTCAGTGCTTTATCGCGGCTTTCGTTCCTGCACACCGCTGCGGGACAGTTCCGGATTCTCACCGGCTTCCCTCTTGAATCTCCCCAATATATAGAGGATCACCAACAGCAAGACACAATATATAGTGGGTGTTGAAAGGCTGTCAATAGATTTGATAGGAAATATTGGGAATTGCTGCCAGCGCAGAAACACCGATTTCGAGAGCATTTATGAACGCAGGCGCATTGGAAAAGAAAAAATTTTGACCATGGCAAAAAACTATTGAAACTAATTTGGTCGAATAGTAGTATACATTCTAAGAGAAAGAGTGTGCCACCAAGGTCCGTGGATCGGCGCGGTGTAGCGAAAGGCGGGACGGAGACAGATGGATACACGAGAAACGATCTTAACAACAGCGCAAAAACTCTTCGGGCGATACGGTTTCAACAAGACCACGGTCGACGAAATCGCGGCGGCAGCCCACATCGCCAAGAGCACGCTCTATCACCACTTTGCGAGCAAGGAAGACATCTTCCGGGGGGTGATTGAGCGAGAGGGCGAAGATTTGGCAAGGCGAATCCACTTTGCTGTGGAGGCGGCCGGCTCGCCAAAGGAAAAACTCCAGGCATACGTGGTGACCCGGATGAGCCGCCTACGCGAGTTGACAAATTTCTACAGCGCACTAAGAGAAGAGTACCTGGAGCATTATCCCTTCATCGAGAGCGTCCGAAATACGGACTTCGAAGATGAGATGACCATGTTTCAGGAAATCCTGTCTGAAGGTGTGAAGGAGGGTGCGTTCAACCTCAGGGACGGGGATGTCGAGTTGACGGCTCTGGCGGTAATCACGGCGCTCAAGGGTCTTGAGTATCCCTGGACAGCGAACGCGGAGATTCCGGACATTGGCGAGCACGCCGAAGTTCTGCTGCGCGTGCTCTTCCACGGGATTCTCGGCGAGAGTGCCTGAGGAGGGTCACTTGGTGATACAGACAAGAGGCGGGCAGTGCTCTTTTTTTTCGCCCTGCTCGTACTAAAGAACGAATTTAGTTCGATTATTCGGAGGTGTTCATGCAGCGATTCTCAGACCTTGTAGTTCGGTGTCGGATTCTTGTCATTGTCATCACGCTGGCGATAAGCGCCTACGCTGTCTCGCTGGTACCGCGCCTTGAGGTCGATAGCGACATCCTGAATTACTTTCCCGACAGCGACAAAGCGGTTCAGCTTTTCGAAGAGGTGGGAGTGCAGTTTGGTGGGAATTCAATGGCAATTGTTGCCGTGGAAGCAAACGACGTGTTCACGGCGAACACGCTTGAGACCATCCACCAAATCACAGAGCACGCCAAGGCTACCCCCGACGTCACGCACGTAACAAGCCTCACGGACGTGCTCGATATACGCGCGGGTGACTGGGGTCTCGAAGTGGGACGCCTTGTGGACAAACACCAGCTTCCCACAGAGCCCAACGAACTCGCTCGCCTACGAGCCTACACCTTGGGGAAGGACCTTTATCCCGGACGCATCGTTTCCGAAGACGGCACTGTGGCACTTGTCATTGCCCGGATTCGAGAAGGAGCTAACCGCACCGTTGTCGCTTCACAACTAAAAGGGGCAATCGAAGACCTCAACCCGCCCGAGAGGCTCTATTACGCA
>JAUVAN010000150.1 GCA_030591725.1 Deltaproteobacteria bacterium | reverse complement strand
GAAGTCCAGCGCCTTCCAGGTATCCCCGCCGGTTGCTGTGGTGGACCATGGATCCGGCACCGCGCCGGCACTGTACTTCTCGGAGCCGGGAGTGGCATTGGGGGTCCAGGCGGCCGTATCGGGCAGACAATGCTGCAGGACAACGCTGTCGACGCCGCGCGCCACGTGCTCGGCCTCGAAGTAGGTCACCCCACCCTCGAAGACACGGTCGATGTTCAGGGTGGCCTCGGAGGTCTTGGCCTTGCGCATGTAGTTGATGAAGGCCGGGATAGCCACGGCGGCGAGGATGCCGAGGATGGCCACCACGATCATCAACTCAATGAGGGTAAAACCGCGTTTGTTGAGTTTCTTCATTTTCTGCTCCTTGTTTAGGTTCGATTCTCTTTTTGCCGGGTCTCATGACCCGGTTTGTTTCTGTTTTCTACGGACAGCCCACTTCGCCTTCATCAAGGTCCACGATCTTTCCCTGGCCGGAATAGATCTCGAATCCTCCGCATTCGGCATCTTCGTCGAGGTTCTGCAGCGCCTGGGCCGCGAACCAGAAATCGTTTTGGTTTTCGATGTCCAGGCTGCCGAACGGGCCGTTGGGAGCATCACCGGGGGCTCCCGCCTCGCACGTGTAACTGAAATAGACGCCGTGGTCGGGAGTCACGCCCAGCATGCGCCAGGCACCCTCCAGGGAGGAAACGAGGCCGGTGACAGGCCAATTCCTGGCGTCGACTCCCGGGGTGGCGTCCGGCATCCATAAGCCGTCGAGCTGCATGGTTGCGTACTGGTGGAACGATGCGCGATAGGCCTCTTGCTTGATGCGGATGTCCGCCAGCATGGACGTGGCCTCGGAGTTCTTTGCCTTCCGGGCATACTGACCGTATGCCACGATGGCGACGGAGGCCAGGATCGCGAGTATTGCCACGACGATCATCAATTCGATGAGTGTGAAGCCCCTGCTGTGTGTTTTTTTGTCGGTTCTCATGTCCTCAACCTCCCTCTGGCAGCAATATCCATGCCTTCCGGTGGAAACTTACCAGAACGCTGAAAATCGGCCCGATTTCCACTGTTGATATAAAAATACACAATGTCAGCGATGTATTCTGACGAAAAACGTCATCCGGAATGACCAAAACCGTCGCAATCATTCGTCATGCGAACCGCTTTTCGGTTTGTCTATCCTGTAGCGCAGGGATCGCACGGTGATCCCCAGAAGGTCGGCCGCCGGTTTTTGCGCCCCCTCCGAGCGGTCGAGGGCTTGATCTATGAGCTTTTGCTCCAGGCTCGCCAGAGTTGCGTCCAGGTCGACACCATCGTCGGGGAGCGCCGCTCCGTGCTGGATGGAGGTCCGGTCGGCGGACAGTATGCCGGGCGGGAGATCGTCCAGCTCGATCTGTTCCCCGGAGGCCAGGGTCGCGGAGCGCTCCAGGATATTCTTCAGCTCGCGCACGTTTCCCGGGTAACGGTAGGCCATCAGGGCTCTCATGGCCGCGTTGGTGATGCCTTTCGCCCGGCTCCTGATCTGCTCCTGGAGCTGGGAAAGGAAGATCTCCACCAGGGCTGGGATATCCTCCACGCGGTGACGCAGGGGGGGCATTATTATATGGATCACGTTCAGGCGGTAGAAGAGATCTGCTCGAAAGCGGTTCTGGGTGACGAGTTCCTGCAAATCATGATTGGTCGCGGAGATGATGCGCACGTCCACTGGAATCTCGGCGGCGGCGCCCACCGGCCGGATTGTTTTTTCCTGCAGTACGCGCAGGAGCTTGACCTGGAGGGGGAGGGGGAGCTCGCCGATCTCGTCCAGGAAGAGAGTCCCGCCGTGCGCAGCCTCGAAGAGGCCGGGTTTGTCCTCGGTGGCGCCGGTGAAGGCTCCTCGCACATGACCGAACAACTCCGATTCCATGAGCTGCTCCGGCAGCGCGCCGCAGTTGATGGCAACGAAAGCCTCGGAGGTCCTCGGCCCGTCAAAGTGAATGGCCCGAGCCACTACCTCCTTGCCGGTTCCGGACTCCCCGCCGATATGGACAGTGGCGGTGGAGTCGGACACCTTCCTGCAAAGCGCTATTACCTTTCGCATGGGCTCCGACCTACCGATGATGTCGGCGAAATAGAACTCGCCTCGAACCCTGGCCCGCAGATCGATGTTCTCGCGAATCAGGGTGCGATGATCGAGGGCGTTTCTGACGATGAGCTTGAACTTGTCAACATTGAACGGTTTTTCAATGTAGTCGTGGGCGCCTTTTTTCATGGCCTCCACGGCGGATTCGGTGGTGCCGAAGGCCGTGATGAGTATGACGGGGCAGTGGGGGTCTCGACTATTCACCGCAGAAAGAACCTGCAGGCCGTTGCCCTTGTCCATTGCCAGATCGGTGATCACCAGATCGAAATGCTCGCCCGCTTCGAGCAATGCTTCGGCCTTGTCTCCGTTTGGCGCAGTGGTGATCTCGTACCCCTCACGGGCAAGCAAGATCGAGATCATCTCGCGTACGGAGCGCTCGTCGTCCACAACGAGAATTCGTATACTATTTGGCATTTGAGATATGGTAACCGAAAACCATCGGCTTTTCCTGTTTTCGTTGTTGAGTGAATAAGTTGACATAACGAAAATGAAATTGATGTACCATTGGTTATCTGCCCCAATAAAAAGCACTTCGAGTGCAAATAAACATGGAGGAACGCCATGAAGACATTTTGGATGATTGTGATTGCCTGGGTCCTGATCGGCTGCGGGGGAGAGGCCCCCGCATACAATGGTGACGCGGGCGCTACTGACACCGATGCCGACACAGATGGTGACACTGATACCGACTCGGACGGCGACACGGACAGCGACACGGATTCCGACACGGATTCCGATACCGACGATTGCGGGGACGGCGACATCACCGGTGACGAGGTCTGCGACGGAACCGATCTCGACGGAGATTCCTGCGAGGCCCACGGGCTTTACGGGGGACCTCTCACATGTCTCTCGGACTGCTCCGATGTCGATCTGGGTTCGTGTACGGAGTTTCCGGTGCTCATCTCCGAACTCGCCCTCGGTAGTCCCGATTGGATAGAGCTGGTAAATATTACCTCTGTTCCCGTCGACCTGGAGAATTGGTACGTTGAGTGGGCCGGATACGATAACGGCGCCGTTGCGCAGTCGGGCACCATGACCATCCCGGCATTCACTCTGCCCGGCAATGCATGGGTTGTTCTCTACGACGAATATGGAGGCAGCGGAGATCCTCCTGATGTCGATGTGAGCGGAACTTCTATTCAGTATCACGATAATATCTGGTGGATTGACGCCAGCAGCGCGGCCACGTTGTACGATCCGTCGGACAATCCCCACGATTTCGTCCGCTGGGGAGGCACCGACTACGATCCGCCGTCCCCTCTCACGTGGGCAGATACTCCGGACGTCCTGCCGGCACCCAATTCCAACTCTGTAGGCCTGAGCCGTGACGTGGGCGATCCGGACACAAACACGGCTGCGGATTTCTGCGTGGTCGCGTTGACACCGGAAGTGGTCAACAACCCCTGCCCGGTGCCTGCAACCCAGGGCGATATCCTCATCACGGAGATTGATGCGGCAGCGCCGGACAGAGTGGAGTTGTACAACGACAGCGGGGCTACCATAGATCTTCAAAACTGGGAGCTCTCCTGGATCGCCGGTTCCGGTTCCGGCACCATTATTCTTCCGTCCTACAGCCTGGCCGATGGCGACTATGTGGAAATTCTCGACAACAGCGGTGGTGGCACATGGGTTGACGGAATTACCATTCGCACACCCAACATCAACTGGGGAAACTACTCCCTGGGCTCCTGTTCCCTTGCAGACCCGACCTCCGGCGATGGTATCGATTTTGTTCGCTGGGGAGGGTCATCGGCCTCTGCCACGTCCCCGGACACATGGACAGAGGGAACCGCCCTTCCAGGTATACCCAGCGGCGAGAGTCTCGGGCGCTCCACCCTGACCGACAGCGACAGTGACGCCGACTGGTGTCTCCTGGACGCTCAGAGCTTCGGTTCGGCAAACGGTCCTTGCTCCTGACCCTAACTCTTCTTACAAACAGCCACCAGGAAACCGCCGAACCGCGCGACCGGTGAGTCGACGGCCCATCCCTCGGCATGCCTCATGATGGATCCGAGGACCGGCAGGTTGTGGACCATGGCGACGGGAGTGAACACCCGGACCCCTCGCCATCCCTCGAAAGAGAATCCGTGGGGAATATACCCCATCACCTGGCGCGGTGTGTCCCACCGGGTGAAGACTTCGGCCTCCGTGCGATCGCTGGAGATCTTGCCCGGCTTGCCGATCCGCTTGGCAACATGCCTCAGGCTCAGGGCGTTGTAGAACTCGGCCACAAGGTGTCCGCCGGGCCGGAGCACACGTCCCATTTCCTTCATGGCCTTCACGATGTCCGGCACGTGAGCGAGAACCTTGTAGGAGTACACCAGGTCGAAGGATTCGTCATCGAATGGCAGTTGCTCCGCGTTGCCTTCCACCACCTCGAACCCGCGCTCGCGTGCTTCCCTGAGCATTCCGCGCGAGATGTCGAGGCCGGTGATGCGACCGGCGGTCTCCTCGAGGCCGCGCATGATCAGACCCGTCCCGCAGCCCACCTCGAGCACATCCCTGTCTCTGGCAAGGGGCAGGAGGATGTCGAGCTCGAGCCGGTCGAGCATGGCGTGGTAGCCGTGATGGCGCTCTTTTTCATACCAGTTTGAAAAGTCGTCGTAGTAATTCTTTGTGTTGTCGGAATTCATATTGGTCACTCACTCAAGATCTCGTCGTAGAGATCCTCTACTTGTTCGGCCATTCTTTGCGCCGAGAAAAGGTCATTGACTGCACGTTCGCCGGATTCGCCAAGGCTCGCTCTCCTGGCGTCATCGAAAAGAAGCTCTGTGACCGCGGATGCCAGCGCCTTTGGATTTGTTGGTGGGACGCCCACACCGGCGCCGGTTTCGATGATCTCATCGAGGGGCGGCACGTCAGCAAGCACCAGCGGCACCCGCTGAGACATGGCTTCGAGGAGCACGAGGGGAACGTCCATTTTTGCAAAGAGGCTCTCCGAGGGCAGCATCACGACATCCGCGCAGCCCACGAACGCGGGCATGTCCTCAACCTCGTTGATGAACTTGACCCGATCTCCCAGGGGCTCGAGCTCACGCTGAATATCCCGCTGAATGGTTTCGGATGCCGCGCGCTTGATGCGACAGGCAAATACGATGGTCGCGTCCGGGTTGTCCTGGAGGATTATCGGGACGGCGCTCGCCACAGTCTGCGCGGCGAGGGAGAACTCGTAGTCCCCCGGGAAGATTACCAGCGGCCCCTTGTCGATTCCGAAGCTCCGCCTGGTGGCTATACGCGAGGCCGAATCCGGCGGTGGGATGGGTTCGATACCCGGCCTGATCAGGCGTATCCGCGATCTATCCACGCCGGCGTTCAGGAAGCGGCGCTCGGTGTCCCTGGAGAGTACGATCGCCAGATCCGTGAAGAGGAGTTTACTCGCGCCGTCGAAAGAGGTC
Organism: Deltaproteobacteria bacterium; assembly: GCA_030591725.1. Taxonomy (GTDB): domain Bacteria; phylum Myxococcota_A; class Polyangia; order JAAYKL01; family JAAYKL01; genus JAUVAN01. Next base: position 3,694 of record JAUVAN010000150.1, on the reverse strand, counting down.
GGCACGGAGCAGATGGTCTGGACGGTCTTCACCCTGGCGGTGAATCGCTGTACGCGACCGGCGCTGGAGGAGACCCTGTTGGGTGCGAAGAAGTAGTGGTAGAGAACCGTCCCTCGTGGTCTCAGGCCATGGAACAGCACTCTGATATTCTGCCTGATCCCCGCGCTGTAGCTACCGCCGCCAGGGTAGATTGGATCGTGAATCGCGTTGGGGGAGACCTGCGGCGCGTCGGGCGTGGTCATGATCCTGTAGGTGTACCTGGAGCCGTTCACGACCTGATTCTTGACGATGTTCTTCGCGGAGTCGTTCCAGGGAGGGACGATAGGCTTGGAGATCATCATCACCTGTTTGCTGCTGGTCATGGAAGGAGAGGCGATCTCTATTGTCCCGAACCGGTGATGATCACGCTGGTGACCTTGCCCTTGCAGGGTCGGCTCCAGAAGTCGAGATCTTCGATGCCCTCGCAGTCGAGCTTGTCCGAAATCCAGAACACGCCCTTGAGCTTCTCGAATTCGACGGCGAAGCGTTTGGAATCGATGGGGCTGCACTTGGATTGGCCGTATTTCTTGGCGACGGCCGCCAGCTTGGAACCCACTCCGAGGCCCTTGACGGTGGTTGGCGGACTGACAGTGGCTTCCATCCGGCATACCTTGCCCGCGCAGAAGGAAATGAAGATACCGTCGATGTTATCGGTGGGTTTCTTGTGATCCGCGTCAATCTTGGGGGCGATCCGCCGGTCGATCAGTTTGGCGGCCTGCTGGCCGGGCATTCCGAGCTTGATGTCCGAGAAGCCGTTCGCAGCAATCTTGCCGCCGCAAAGGACCTTGGGGCATCCCTGCGGAGCTGCGGGCGGTGGTGTAGGAGCTGGCCCGGGTCCGGGTCCGGGTACGGGCTGAGGTCCGGGTTGTGGTCCGGGTACCGGTTGAGGTCCGGGTCCGGGTTGTGGTCCGGGTATCGGCTGAGGTCCGGGTTGTGGTCCGGGTATCGGCTGAGGTCCGGGTTGAGGTCCGGGTTGTGGTCCGGGTACGGGCTGTGGCCCAGGGGCAGGAGTGCCCGCTCCGGTCGTGGAGAAGCCGAATGAACCTCCGCCGGCCGAAACCCCCGGAACAGAGAAGGACAGGGTGGCCGAGTATTGATTTCCACTCAGGGAGGCCAGGGCTTCCGCGAGTTCCTTGAAGAACTTGTGATCGAATCTGGCGACGGAAGCCTGGGTTGCCGCTGTTGCCGGCGCCATCATCACCTGATCCTTGATGGTGGTGAGCTTCATCAGGAGGCTCTGCTGGACAGCTCCGGGATCGACTCCCTGGAGTCCGGAAACGTTGATCCTCAGCGAGCCGTCCTGGATACTGATGTCTATGGCGGCGTTCTGGCCCGCAGATGCCTGCTGGCCGAGCTCAGCCATGACGCTCCCCATGAGGCGCTTGGCCATGCCCTGGAGCTCCTGGGGAAGGTTGGGAATGGAGCGCAACAGCTGGATGCCCACCAGCGTGGAGGTGATCATCGCTTCGTCTTCCATGAGAGCGACGTGTTGCGCCACGAAAAAGAGGGACTGGGCTAGAGGCTGAAGATCGACGCTTACCATGCCGTGGGTCTTGAGGGAGTCCACCTCACTGAAGAGCGCGTCTTCGGCGGTCTTGTTGCGTTCTTCGAGGGTCTCCACTTTGGCTTCGGCCTGTTCGATCTGGGAAACGATCATGCTCTTTCGCCTGTTCGGCGTCGAATCCATGTCCGCCTCGGCCTCGAGTCCCTCGATCTCGCCCTCCAGGTTGGCGATCTCGACCCTGTTGGCCTTGACCCCCTCGTACTTGTTCCTGATCTTGCTGCCCTCGGGGAAACCGAGGCCCTCGAGGGCGGTCATGAAGTTGAGGTAGTCTCCGATAAACGAGGTGGACACGATTATGACTTCCTCGTTGTAGATCACGAGAACCTTGCTGGGCGGAACGCTGCTGCCGGGAAGATCATAGGGAGCGCGGCCTTGAACCTGGGAGATGATGGCGGACGCCCTTTCCGGCGGGACCTGCTGGACCATGCCGACCCACGGGGCGTTGGCCGACAGGGGAGATCTGATGATGAAATCGTCCAGTTGCTGCTGGAGTAATTTGATGTCCTCGATCCGGTCGAGGGAGACCTCGATGGAAGGTTGCTCACCCTTGGCGCGCTTTGCGGCCTTCATCGTCGTTGCCCCGCCGCCGCATCCGATCGACATGTAACCAACCACAGAGAGAAGCATCATGAGCGTTGCAAATTTCTTATTTATCATCCTCAACCTATCGATATGTGAGTGTGTTTATTGCTACCCCGCGCAAGGGAATCGGATTTTTTACCTCTTATCACTTAGAGGTAGTTGTTATTAAAAAATTCTAACCCGAAATCAATACAATACTTTTCAGGACATCGCCCAGTATTCCAGCACATGGTCCAGAATTTTGTCCGCCAGCGCGATCTTGGTCGACGGGCCGGTGTCAGACGTTCTTTCCTGGTCGTCGACGATGGTTGCCCGCGTGTTGTCCCCGCCCAGTCCGTCGGCCGCGAGGTTGGCAACGATGATGTGCGCGCCCTTGCGCTGAAGTTTGGCCTTCGCGGACTCGATCATGTTTTGTGTCTCGAGGGCAAATCCCACCAGCACCGGCCCGCTCTTTTTTGCGAAGCGCGCTGCGAGGCCCGCCAGGATATCCGGGTTTCGCACCAGCTGGAGCACTCTGGCGTCCCCCTCGTGTTCTTTTTTGATTTTGTGCTCCATGACCTGTTCCGGCCGGTAATCGGCCACTGCGGCAGACATGATCACAGCGTCACAGGCGCCGGCCTCTTCATTGACCGCGCTTTCCATTTCAAGGGCGCTGCGAACGTCCACGCGCTGAACCCCGGTCGGGCAGGGCAGGGCGGTCGGGCCCGATACCACGACCACATCCGCCCCCCTTCGAGCGGCTGCAATGGCGATGGCGTACCCCATTCGCCCGGTTGAGCGGTTGGACAGAAACCGTACGGGATCCAGATCCTCCACTGTCGGTCCGGCAGTGACCAGCACGCGGCGCCCAACGAGATCCCTCCTGAAAAGGGAGCGGGCGGCATCGAGGATCTCCTGCGGCTCGGCCATCCTCCCGGGACCTGTCCAGCCGCATGCCAGATCGCCGCTCGCTGGTTGTACGATATGCCACCCGTGTTTTTCGGTGAGAGTCTGGACATTTCTCCGGGTAGCCGGGTTGTTCCACATGTTCGTGTTCATGGCAGGCGCGAAGAGCACCGGTCCGGTGAAGGCCAGGGTTACCGATGATATGAGGTCGCTGGCTCTTCCGGTGGCGCAACGGGCCAGGTAGTCCGCAGTTGCGGGAGCAACGACCATGATCTCGGCTTCATCGGGAAGATCGATGTGTTCGAGGGGCCCGGCGGTTCGTCCGAACATCTTGACGGGCACGGGCTTGCCGCTGAGAGTCTCCATGGTAAGCGGGGTGATGAATTCGCAGGCCGCCTCGCTCATGATCACCCGCACGTCCGCGCCATCCTTGACGAAAAGGCGGCACAGGTGCGCGCTCTTGTAGGCCGCTATTCCGCCTGTGATCCCCAGTAGTATTTTTCGGTTATTCATAATTGATCTCGTCTGGTTTTCTCTTTGATTGACTATATAACATTGAAATTAAACATCAATCAGTGATCTGTCTTCAACGCGGCGCCCTCTGTAAGGGTGGTTGCATGTAGT
>JAUVAN010000304.1 GCA_030591725.1 Deltaproteobacteria bacterium | reverse complement strand
GGTACTTCTTCTTTGGGTCGAACCCTGGGGGCTTGAGCAGGAAACCGTGGATCTTGTCGCCGTTCGCGCCCTTGTATTCGATGTCCTCGAAATCCCCCATCTCGATCCCGCTCATGAGGTCGTCGTTGATGTGACTGACCTGCTTGATGCGGGAGCCCGACATTTTGACCGTGTACACCTCGGTGGGGCTGGACATGTTCTGCCCCAGATATACTATTTTTCTGCCGTCGCTCGTCACCTGAGGGCTCAAGTTCACGCCCCTGTCCACGAGTTTTTTGACCTCTCCGGAGGGGACGGAGACCTTGTACAGGGAGACGCGGCCCAGATCCGCCGCGTAGAAGACGATGTGTTTTGAGTTGGGGGCCCAGGAGTAGCCGTACACCGAGCGGTCCAGGGAATCCGTGAGGGGGATGCGCTTCTTTGATTTGCGGTCATAGAGCATGATGGTCTTGCGATCGGCCTCGAAGCCGGGTCGCTCCATGGCCAGGTAGGAGATGTACTTTCCGTTGGGAGAGTAGATCGGTTCGGCGTCGCAGCCCTCGTGCTCGGCCGTGAGATTGCGTGGTTCTCCTGCTGCCACGGAGACGGCGAAGATGTCGTTGTTGGTGTTCCACGCCGGGTTTGCCGTGTTGTTGGAGGTGAACGCGACCTCGTCCCCGTCGGGGGAGATGCTCAGATCCATATGCCCGCCGAGATCGTGGGGCGGTGTCTGCATGTCGCCCGGGGTGAGATCCCTCGGCTCGCCGCCGTTCAGGGGAATCCAGATCACGTGGCCCCTGCGCTCGTCCAGCCATGTGTCCCATATTCGGTACAGCAGCTTGTCGATCACCCGGGCCTTCACCTTGTCCGATTCCTTTGCCTGTGCCTTGCGATCGTTGCATTTCATGGTTTCGCATCCCGGGAAGACGGATATCACTGCGGCCACGTGCTTGCCGTCGGGGGCCACCGCGAAGTTGTCTATCCCCAGTGGAAGATCCGTTAACTGAACCGCCTCGCCGCCGTCCAGATGAATGGCCCATATCTGGGGCTTTCCCGATCTCGCGGACAGAAACGCCAGGCGGCCGTCGGGCATCCATCGGGGAGCCCAGTCGGATTTCTCGGCGTTTGTGATCTGACGGGACTTTCCGGAACTCAGGTCTGCGATCCAGAGGTGCGTCACATTCTTGTTGGTCTTCATGTCAAAGGTCTTGACCGCGAAGGCCGCCAGATCGTCGTTCGGCGACACCGCGAGCTGGCTCACCCTGCCCACCTTGTACAGATCCTCGACCGAGAAGACTCTCTTCTTCTTCGCCGATGCCGGGCCACTCGACAGGATAAGGGTCAGCGCTACAGCCACGATCGTGAGTGTGCGGAAGTTGAGTGCCATTCTGAGCATGGATGTCCTCCTTGAGTACCGGATCTCTTTTAAGGTTTTTGCTTTATACCGGAAGTGGGGTTGGGAGACCAGCGGGAACGGGGGAGGAAACTACTTCACGCAGACGTGATCCGCGGTGTAGGCGTCAGTGCACTCTGCGGTTGAGGTGCAGCCCTTGTGCTGGCAGGCGCCGTCAGTGCACAGCCAGTGGTCCTCGAGGAAGAGGTCTTTGGTTCCGGCGCAGTCGCCCGGCACTGTGCAGCCGATGGTGCATATGGGGATGTCCATATATTCATGGCAGACCCATGTCTGGCTGGGATACGCGTCGGTGCACTCCGCGTTGTCGTTGCATCCGCCCCAGACGCACAGGCTGTTGTCGCATGTGGAATTGTCGGGTCCGTAGATTGGATAGAGCTGGGCCGTGGACTCATAGGCGCAGTCGTCGGAAGTGGAGCAGGGAGCGTGGCACGCCGGCGGGTCCACGTTGGTGTCGCACTCGATGCCCGTGGTGGAGGGGAAGACCGCTACGCATTCGGCGGTGTTGAGGCAGCCCTTCCACACGCAAACGTCATCGGTGCAATCGAAATTGTTTGCGTCATGTGTATCGTTGGGGTCGTCCGGTACGCAATCCGCAGGTGAGGTGCAGCTCAATTTACATGTACCGAAAGTAACATCTGTGTCGGTGTCGGAGTCGGTGTCCGTATCGGTGTCGGAGTCCGAGTCGGTATCCGTATCGGTGTCCGAGTCGCCGTCCGAGTCCGCATCCGTACTGCTCGCGTCATCGTCGCCGCAGCCCGCAACGCCGACGGTTCCGATAAATCCGGCGAGGAGCATTGCCATTATTAATTTGTACATAAAAGGACCTCCCTTTTTTGGGTCCGTTGTCCCGGACCTTTTTTAAAACAACCTGTCCAACTAATCTAACGCACTACCGAAATTAATAATAGCATAACAGCTATTCCTGGCGTCAGTCCTTGAAGACTATCAACTTTGTGCTTCACGTCACGTTTTTGGATGTGGTTTTTTTCCGGTCAGCTCAAGGAACCTGTTCATTACGACTCGTGCGGCCCCGTGGAGCCCCATCGAATCGAGCCGGCGAGAAAAGCGGAGTAGATCGGGCCCGTTGTCGGCGATGGACAGGAAACGTCCGACGGCGCGCTCGTCGTCTCCGGGTTTCAGGGCGGCTGCGCCCTCGTCGGCGAGCAGTTCGCCCCAGAAGAGGCCCGCGAGGGCAGTGGGGGAGAGGGGTCTGATGCGCACGGCCTCCCGGTACTGATCGGCGGACTCCGAGGGTTTTCCCGCTTCTCGCAATGTCTCCCCAAACTTCAACCGTGCGAAGAAGGCGTCGGGCTGGCGTCCGGTGGCATGCTCCCACAGGGACAGGGAGTCCCTCCATGCGGTGTTCTCACTCCATGAGGACGCAGACCACGAAACGAGGATCGCTGCCATGGATACGCCGAGCATGATGCGGTACCGGATCGTCTTGCGAGAGAGGATCGCTCCGGCTGCCAGCGCGAAGCCGAGCGCGATTCCGAGTGAGGGGAGCAACAGGTATCGATCAGCCACGAGGTAGTACAGGGGGATGATGTTGAGGAAAGGTGCGATGCCGGCGAGGAACCACAACAGGGCAACCACCGGGGCCGATATCCTTCTGCCTGCGCGACGTGCGAAAAAGAGGGCGGCGCAGCACACGAGGATAAAGCCGGCCCCAACGGAGGCGCTCGTGGCCAGCGCGGCTTCCGTGGGCTCTGCGTATAGGGGAGAGAGGTGAAAGGGCCACAGGGCGGTCTTCAGGTGGTGGGCGAGCGTCCATCCCACCAGAGTCAGCCTGCCGAGAATCCCCGGAGCGACAGGATCTCTGATCAGGTCCACCTGTGACCAAAGAAAGGGCACCGCCATGGACACCGCGATCACGGGGATCGCCAGGGGAGCGATCGCCGCGAGAGCTTTGCGCAGGGGGATCTGTCGAAGGCCCACGTCCGAGGCCAGGATCATCGCCGGGATCGCCACCGCCCCGGATTTCGACAAAAGGGCCGCAGCCATGACCGCCACCGAGAGGATCCGGAAGACGACGGTTTTCAGGCGACCGCCCGCAGAGCTCAGGTGAAGGTGCCAGGCGCCGAGCGAGAAGAGAAGCATGAGCACGTCCTTGCGAGACGAGATCCACGCTGTCGATTCCACCCGGGAGGGCGCCAGCGCAAAGAAGAGGCAGCCGGCGACGGCGGGGATCACGCCGATATGCATTCTGCGCAACAGAAAGAAGAGCATGATGAGCGAGATCAAGTGGATGCCCAGGTTGTGCAGCCTGTATCCGGTTGCGTTTGCGGGCCACAGGGAGCCGTCGATCATGAAGGAGACCAGAAAAAGGGGCTGGTACAGCTCGAAACGAACTTCCTCGAACGCCCACCCGACGTTTTCGAGGCTGAGTGTCGAGACGTGAGGGTTGTTCACAATGAATCGATCATCGTCCCAGTTGAGGAACTCACCGTCCAGGGAGGGCAGGGTCACCGCAATTGAGGCTGCCATGATGATGCCGACGGCTATCGCCATGCGTGTCCACTCAAGGCATCTTCCGGCTTTCGGCCTCGAACGCGACCTCGGCTTACCCCGCGTAATACCTCGCCCGCGTTCTGCGGGCGCGCACGAAATCTGCCTCAATTGGTCGCGCATGTTGCTTGACCGATCACACATGGTTTTTGATCGATGTCTTCATTGATTATTTGTTGATGTTATCATGTTGGTGAAATAGGTAGAAACGGATGACCGTCGGATGTTTAAAGCAAAACGTTTAATAGAGGGGGTAATATTATGAAAATAAAGCTAAAAGCACTCATGCCTGCGTTGCTGATTATGGCTGTGTCGGCCTGCGATTCCGTTGGTCCTTTACAGAACCCGGATGGCGGAGGTGGCGATACAGACACGGATTCGGACACGGATTCGGACACGGATTCGGACACGGATTCGGACACGGATTCAGATACGGATTCGGATACGGATTCAGATACGGACACGGATACCGATTCGGACACGGATGTTATCGAGTGCCAGGTTGCAGGCGGCATGTGCGTTGTCGGTGATTCCGCCTCGGATTGCCCGAACGGGATGGCTATGAAAGAGGCGTCCCTCGGATATGTTTGCGATCAGCCCGACGAGCAGTGTTGTGTTCCCATCGACTGGGAGTGCTACGTGGTGTCGGACTGCTTTTATCAACAATGGGATGTCTGGACCCAGGGCCACTGGGATTGCGTTATCAACGATTGCGTCGAGGTGGGCGATATGTGCGATCCTGTGCCGAGCCCGCCTTGCTGCGGTGACGGTACGTGCGACGACTGGTACGGGGAGTGCGATCAGAGTTGCGGCGACGATTGCCCGTAAGGATGTCCTTTTGCCTCCGACGTTCCGCCAGATCGGCCACGAACAGAGGATCTCCGTCCTCGGTGGAGCCGGCGGCGTGCCAGGCGGCGGCCAGGGTTCCGGGAAGCGGAATGAAGGTCTGCACCTGCGCAAGTCGCTGACCTCTTTTTTCCAGCCAGGCCCCGGCCCGATCCGCGTCGGCGCGCCCGCAACCGGGGAACGCGGCGATCATGTAGGGGACGAGATACTGCTCCAGGCCTGACTTCTTTCCCGCCGCGACGAAGATCCGCTCGAACTCTTCGAAGCTCCCGATGGGTGGCTTGCGCATCAACTTGAGCACACCCGGTGAGACGTGCTCGGGGGCCACCTTCAAGTGGCCGCCCGTGTGCCTTGTCGCAACCCTTTCGATAAAGGATCTGTTCTTCAGCGCGAGATCGTGGCGGATCCCGCTGGCGAGGAGCACCCGCTTGACGCCGGGGACTTTCGTAGCGGATTCCAGCAGGTCCGTGAGCGCGCGGTGATCGGT
>JAUVAN010000480.1 GCA_030591725.1 Deltaproteobacteria bacterium | reverse complement strand
CACTCCCGTCGGGGACGAGATTCAGGTTGCGGACGAACTTCATGCCGCGGATGCTGTGGCAATAGAAGGCGACGGCGAAGCCGTAGATCCCGACAGGCTCGAACGGCGGATCAGCGCGACCAGAGCCATGGGCTATACGCTGGTTGGTGTCGGGGCCCTTGCAGACGCCGCAGCCGTAACATTCTTCTTCTGGGGCGATCAGATTCTTCCAGGTTGGCCCCTGGCCTCCGACACGGATCTCCTCACCGCTGTAGCCGCCTGCGGTGGAGTCTTTGTCATTGGTGGGATTCTTTCGCTGTTATTCAGTCTTCAACTGAGTCAGTAGGCGACGGCCAGTCTGCTTCTTGAAGCGCATCTACGTCGAGTTCTTCAACTGAGATGGAAACTATCTCGTAGATCACCCAGTCCTCCCGGTCTTGTCTGAGTCGAAGCTCGTCAGTCACCAGATAGGCCGTGTACGGCCTTGCGGGAACCGGTGCGTCTGGCGATTCCGGGGGATTTGGCAACCACCGTTCGTAGGTCGCGCGAAAGGCGGCCTCATCGGCCGGCGCACCGACAGGTTCTACTGAGAGGAATGCCACTCCGTACGGCGTGCGGCCGCCTTCGAGGGGGGGCATCCCCTCCTGGCGCCAGGTGTGGGCGTCAACCAGGCTCGATTGCATCTCCACGGCCATGCGCTGCCGATCGATTACGTACATGTTGGTGACTTCACGGATTATGTCACGACCGGCCCGGTCAACGACCGCGTCTTCCATGACCATGTGATCCAACGTGCCGATGCTCAGGTAGAACACCTTCACAACCTGATCAGGGGTGAAGCCGGCCGTCAGCCGTGGTTGCAGCGCATTGTGGACTATGGTGCCGGGTACTGAGCCCACGACAATGACTATTGTGGCCACGATCAACCATTTACGCCAATTTTTTCTCACCGATTCCTTGCGGCCGAACGAGCGGTCGAGCTTTTCAATCTCCGCCTCAGCCTGAATCGCGATCTCGTCGTGTTCTTCGGTGGTCAATTGCGAATCAAATCCTTCCTGACTCCAGGAAAGAAGTTGTTCCGCCCAGACTGCGGGGGAGGGCTCATACTTCTCTCCGCTAAGGGTTGCGGAAAGAAAACCCGAGACATCGGACCTGAGAGTGTATCGGCGGTGACGTGCCGCAATGGGTTTACCATTACGAATGCGTGCGTGAAGTTCTTCAGCCGCATCCCCCTCAAACGGGTATCGAGCGGCGAGGACGAAGTAGGTGATGGCGGCGAGGAAGAAGCCAACGTTTTCAGCCGGATCCTTGTCCGGGTGATTGAACGGTTCCATGGTGCGGAGCTGCTCCGCGAGGTCCTGATGCTCGCGGATTGCCAGGGCAATGTCCGGCGGAAGAACGAGCGCGCCACCGTCATCCAGGAGCAGCATGCACTGGGTGTTCATCTGATCAATCGACACGTCTGCCCGATCGAGAGCGGCAAGAGCGGATGCGATTGTCACAAGGTCCTGGATGCGATCGCGTCTCTCATCGTGAAGAGCCTGGTCAACAAATGTCCCTGGAGCTTCCGGCCCAATCGCATAGATCATGCCGGCATGCTCAATGAGGCCCACGGTCTGCCACTCATTGAGCTCGCCCTCTCGAAATATCCAACCATTGTCACGGCGCCGCGAAGCGAGCTTGCGGATAGTAAAGCTGTTGGTCGGGATGCCGGTTGTTATGCCGGTGAGGACATCCCCATCCCGGTCAACTGAAATCAGCCCGCTGCCGACTTCGGTCACGCGTGTCGCCATTATTTCCTCACTGTCACGTGAATATCATATCCTCATGGATGTTTCGTCAAACACCTCGGCGGTGAAGGTATAGATTTCGGTCTCCGAATCCTGCCAGGAGTCGCCGGGCAGACCGGCTTTCCTGCATGTTTGCGTGAGGAAGGTCTCGCGGTCCCAATTCCGCTCCGTCGCCACCTGCGGCAGCAGAAGGCCGGATTTGCCGCCACGCCGCATGAAGAGGCCCTCGCCGGGTTGGACCTCGGCCGTTTCCGTGATCCGGCGGAACGGCGAAAGCACGGAGATCTCCAGCTCAAT
>JAUVAN010000395.1 GCA_030591725.1 Deltaproteobacteria bacterium | reverse complement strand
CGGGGCTCGCGAAGGCAAACCCCACCTGAAGCAAGGCCAAACAGGGAGCAGCCGTCTTTGGCGGCACGGATTGCCCGTCCGAAGTCTCCCGGGTGGGCCGCATGAGGCGGTCGGTAACGACCGTCCTAGATGAATGATCGCTGCCCCTTTTCGGGTGACCGTTAAGGGGAACAGAACTCGGCTTACGAGCTCTTCAACAGACTGGGTCGCCGGCGAAAGTCGGCGGCCCTTTTTACTTTCTAGGAGTCCGGGTTTCCCAGGCTTCTGAGCCATCCGTCGGCGAGGGGCCCCGGGTCGAATCCGGTTTCTATCTGAATGAGATCCAGCATCTCCTGCATAGTCGCAGCCTCGCCCGCGTGCTCATCAAAAAAGGATGCGAACACTGCGTCCAGCACGTCCGGTCCCACGGCCTGCGCCACGGCACGGTAAAAGTAGGCGCCCTTGATGTACACCGCCCGAGTAAAAACTCCGTCATCGAGAACATCCAGCTCGTTGCACGAGTCAGGCCACACGATGGAATCATTGCTGGAAACAATGTAGTCCAGCTCCGCCTGGTAACCATCCCAGACACTCTGCCCCGCTTCGGATCCCATGGCCTGGCCGAGCGCGCGAGCGGTCAGGTATGTCACCGTGCCCTCCGAGAGAACCAGATCCTCCCAGCAGGCCAGTCGAATGCCGTCGCCATACCAGCCGTGAGCTGCTTCGTGAACATGTATGTCCCTGTCTCCCATGGCCCCGGAAGCCAGGTGCCAGAGGGGATGGTGTTCCATGCCCCCCAGCGCTCCGGCCCCCCATTCCACCTGCACTCCGCCGGCCACTTCACCAAAGGGATAAGAACCGAGGGTCTGCTCCATCCAGCCGAAGGCCTCGACCAGTCCCTCACCGCCGTCCGCCGCCGCCTGCTCGTTCCCGGCAAAAACCCACATCTCTATTTCGGTTCCTCCGGTGCTGGTATCCAGAGGAACATGGACATAGTCGCCGATGGCCCAGGCCAACTGGTACGATGGCGCATCAAAGGCAATTGCCTCCGGGTACACCGCAATTTCACCGTCCTGTACGCCTGTTATCTCCAGGGTAAACTCTGTGCCGTCCATCGGGTGTGAGTGACAGGGAAAGAGGTTTCCGCAGTAATAGGGCCAGGTGAGAGTTGAGCCCCCGCTCATGTATCCCTCGAAGACAGCCTGGGAAAAGAATTCGTATTCGATGATCAACACCGACTCTTCTTCCGAGAGGGGCAATCCGACATCGAGCCTGCCTTCAACTACTTCGAATAGCAGCTGACCATCCTCGCTTGCCACCGAATCGATCTCCAGCCCATCCACATCAAACGACGCGCCGTTCGACCCGGACGGCCCCATGGTGATGGTCGCTTGCCCGGTCATGGTCTCCATGTCCACGTTCAGCCCGGTCTTCACGATGTCCCTGTCCCAGTTTTCCGACGGCTCCACCGGGTTCGTATCAGTGCCTCCGTCCGGATCTGTCCCTCCGCCGGCGCCGTCTTCGTCGCATCCCGCCGCCGCAAAAATCACCGCTAAAAAAATGTAGATCGGCCTCATCAGCGCGTATCTCCTTTTTTCGAGAGTCGGTATGGGGTTAGTAGAACACTTCCATGAGGGTCAGTCCATGGGCGGGAGCGGTCATGCCCGCGATCCTTCGATCGCCTGTCTCGAAGAGCCGGCCGATGGTATCGGGAGGCAGCTTGCCGAGTCCTATCCCCACCAGGGTGCCGGCGATGATCCTCACCATGTACTTGAGAAAGGCCGTACCCTTCACGGTGATGGTGATCACATCGTCCTCGTCACGGTCCACGATCACCTCGGTGAGGGTGCGCTCGGTCGTCTCCCGTTCACAATTCGCCGCCCGGAAGCCAGCGAAATCGTGCGCTCCGACGAGATCGTCTGCCGCCGCACGCATTCTGTCCAGATCCAGATCCTGCGGCACGTGCCAGGCCGTGTTGCCGTTCAATGCGGAGGGTGCGCGCCGGTTGAGCACCCTGTAACGGTAGTGCTTTCCCGTCGAGTCGAATCGGGCGTTGAACCCGTCGGGCATGACCTTCGCGTGAACCACGGCCACGTCCGGCCTGCAAAGCGCGCTCAGACCCGGTACCATGCGCGCAAGCTCGACATCCTTGTCCGATTCGAAGCTGGCCACCTGGCCGGTGGCGTGGACACCGGCGTCCGTGCGTGAGGCCCCCTGGATTTTCACCTCTTCACGCAACATCGTGGACAGGGCCTTCTCCAGGACACCCTGCACGGTACGTTGTGCCTCCTGGCGCTGCCACCCGGAGAATCTCTTTCCGTCATATTCGATTGTGAGCTTGTAGCTTGGCAAGTCCGGACCCCTAGAACTCTACGCCCAGGCCGATCTGGAAGGTGCTTGAGCCCCAGTTGCTCGGGCTCAGGTACATGTAGTCGTCCCTGCCTAAACCCTCCACCCCGGCGACGAGGAACTCGAAGAAGATAAAGCTGTGGTTGACTCCCACCTCGTTGTCGAACGTCCTGGCGGACATGGGATCGAAGCTGTCCAGCCGAAAGGCGATGCCCGGATTGATCTGCCAGCCCATGGTCCCGCCCGATTCGATGGTCTCTCCCGCCCCCAGGACCCACCACAGGTACCAGTTGAGCCCGGCCTTGAAATACGGCACCAGCGGAACCCGCAAATAGTCGGCGAAGACGTCTACCCTGATGATGGCGAGCACGGCGAACGGCATCACGTTGAGCACCGTGTAGTCGGATGACAGCTGGCCGGTATCCACGGTTCGCGCGCGGGCGTATTCCTGCATGAACCCGAAGGATGCACCCACGCCGAAGCTGACTCCGGGGACCCTCAGGAATTGCCAGTCGAGCTCCAGGGTGGTGAGGAACATGTTCTCTTTTCCGCCGAAGGTGTCGGCGTAGGGCGTACCGGACAGGCCCGGCTCCTCGTCCACGTTGGGTCTGTACGGCCCGAACTTGATCTCGAATGCGCCGTACTGGGGAGATGGCACATAGCCCGCGGCCGCAGTCGGAGCGAGGACAAGGAGCGCAAAAACCGCAACCGCGATCTTTCTCATCTTGTCCTCCGACGACGCGGCAACACCGCGCCTACCACCAACCCGGTCAGGACGCCGCCTCCCAGACCGGCGCCGAGCCCGGCGGGGCCGATCCACATCAACAGCAGCGCAAACCCGGCGAGGATGTAAAGCAACCGGGCCAGCGCCGAACGAACGACCTCGTGCGCCTCCACAACCGCTGCCAGCGCGGGACCCGCAGCATAATACCCGGCAATAAAGACGGAACCACCCGGCAGCTCCTCGATGAATTCGTCTCTGAATTTGCGCAGAACGCGCACCACCGGGGCATCGTACGAACCGAAGGCGGCCGTGGCGATGAAGCAGAACTTGCCGCCGCCCGATCCGCCGGCGGTCTTGTAGTCATCGAAGAAATTGGTCGTCTCCTCGGGCTGGACGCACACGACGTTTGAAAAGGCGGACGGGTTAGCGTGATCGTCGAGCGCCACAACGGCGATCTCGTAAGCCACACCGTTGGTCAGGCCGCTGATGGTAACGCTTTGCATACTCGCCGCATCCTTCGCGCCGTCTTCAATTCCCGTCACGTCGTAGGGATCGTAGGGGCGTCCTTCCACGGGGCCCCCCGGGACAGAGCAGGTCTCCACATCCGTCCCGCCGTCATCGTCACCAT